>NZ_RIBZ01000656.1:0-5554 GCF_003721215.1 Streptomyces botrytidirepellens | reverse complement strand
CCGACGGCAAGCCGCGGTACGTGCTGGACATCTCCCCGGTGAACAACACGGTCACCGTCGGCCCCGCCGAAGCCCTGGACGTCTCGGCGCTCACCGCCATCAAGCCCCGCTGGTGCGGCGCCGCCCCCACCGGCCCCGGCACCTACACCGCCCAGCTCCGCGCCCACGGCGGCGAGACCGAGGTGACGGCCGAACCGGTCGACGGCGAGCTGCGGGTTTCCTTCGCCGAGCCGGTCCGCGGGGTGGCCCCCGGCCAGGCGATCGTGCTCTACGACGGCACCCGCGTCGTGGGCTCGGCGACCATCGCCGCGACGGAGCGCTCCCGCCCGGTCGCCCGGCAGTCGTAACGCCGGAGTCGTGTCCGTTCCGCACTGTTTTGGCGCCCAGAATTCCCCTAAAGTATGACGTTGGACGTCCAGGGGGGATGCTGTGGGGTCTCGACGGCGCACCGCGCACACGATGGTCTTCCTCGCACTGACCGGTGTCATGATCGGCGGCTGTGCGCGTTCGGAGCCGGACAGACCGGGGACGCCCTCCCCGGCCGTGTCGTCCGCCGCGCCCGGGAGCGCTTCCGCGTCGTCGAACGCCGGGGAGACGGGGGAGTCCGAGGAGGGCGTCCCCGAGTCCGGTGCCACGGAGGCCGGTGCTTCGAGCGATACCGGCGAGGGGGACCCCGGAGTGCCGCCGGTGGCACCGCCGCCGTCCGACACCGGCAAGGACGACCCGTACAACCCCAGCGCCCAGCCCACCGTGGAGGAGCCCACCGAGCCCGCGTGCGAACCGGGCCCGGACTGCAACGGGGGTCAGCCTCCCATCGAGGAATCCGCCGGCGCCGGGAGCCCGAGCGTTCCGGACAGCGGTCATCCCGGTCCGACGTCCTTGCCACCGGCCTCATAGCCCGTCGTGACGCGCACCGGGTCACCGGAACCCCGGAGTACCGGCTCCCTTGAATGGGTCAACACGGTCGTCGCCACGGGGTCGGTTTTCACGGCCCTCATGTTCTACGCGGGCGCGATGTACAACAGCGCCTACTATTCCTATTTCCGTCTGCGGTCCCTCTCCCTCGGGCTGAGCTTCACCGACATCGCCCTCAAGAGCCTGCAACTCATCACCATGCCGGTGCTCATGTCGATGGCCCTGGCGGTGATCCTGCCCGAAATACCGAGGCTCCTGGTCTCGTCGGGGGTGCCCGCTCGGGCCATCCGGCATCTGCGGCAGGCCGGGGGGCTGCTGGCCCGGCGGCATCCGCTGATCGTGCTCGCGGGAGTCTGCCTGATGGCCCTGTGGCCGTACGTCCAGCCCTACGGCTGGACCGCGCCCCTCGTCGTGGCGTGCGGTCTGCTGCTCGGGCACACCGCGACCGCCCCCGCCTGGCGCCGCGGCCTCGCCGCCACCGTCGCGGGGCTGATGCTCGTCTGGGCGGTCGGCATGGCCGCGGGGCAGCAGGGCAGGCGGGCGGCCGAGAGCGCCGAGGAGCAACTGGTCCGCCGCACGGCGGTCGTGGTGCTCAGCACCGACCGGCTCAGCATCTCCGGCTCACCCGGCCCGCTCGTCGAGGACCTGGGCAAGGGGCGCCACTACCGGTATCGCTACAGTCGGCTGCGGCTGCTCGTCGAACGGGACCAGCGCTACTACCTGCTGCCCCTGGGCTGGCGCCACCGCACCGACCCCACCTACGTCATCGCCGACGACGACAGCGTGCGCGTCGAACTCTTCCCGGGTACGCAGTCCTCCCACTGAGGGAGTGGGAGGCACTCCACGGTGCATAATGGGAAACTCGTTCCGCCATGAGCTACGGTTCGCCCTTTCCGGATGCTGGCGACCGGGCCGTGTTGGGGAGCTCGATGCGGGCACTCGCTTCCACCGATCCCGGCTGATGCCGCTGCGGATACGTCCGCCTTTAGCGCGAAGAAACACTAAAAACAGCATGAAACGGTGTATTCCGGATTGGCCAGTCTGTGTTGCTTTGTATTTACATACAATTTGGCGTCGCAGGTGGCATAGATCACGGGAGTTCGGGGAGGCGCACATCCGGACACGGGTGCCGTCGTCCGCTGTCTCAGCACCGGAGGTTTCGTTATTTCTGCGCGATCGGTCCAGAAATTCGGAGACAATCCATTCGAGGTCAGGGACACCGATCACTACACCGAGGAGTACGTACCAAGCTTCGTTGAAAAATGGGACTCACTGATCGACTGGGAAAAGCGAGCAGAAAGTGAGGGCACGTTCTTCATCGACCTCCTTCGGGAGCGTGGCGTAAAAAAGGTCCTCGATGTGGCCACGGGGACCGGCTTTCATTCCGTGCGGCTCCTGGAAGCCGGGTTCGAGACCGCGAGCGTCGATGGAAGCGCCGAGATGCTCGCCCAGGCGTTCGACAACGGGCTCAAGCACGGCGAGCACATCCTCCGCGTCGTCCAGGCCGACTGGCGCTGGCTCAACCGCGACGTTCACGGCCCGTACGACGCGATCGTCTGCCTCGGCAATTCCTTCACGCACCTCTTCTCGGAGCGTGACCGCCGCAAGGCCCTCGCCGAGTTCTACGCGATGCTCAAGCATGACGGCGTCCTGATCCTCGACCACCGCAACTACGACGCCATGCTCGATCAGGGCTACTCCAGCAAGCACGTGTTCTACTACTGCGGGGAGGATGTCGCCGTCGAGCCGGAGCACGTCGACGAGGGGCTGTGCCGTATGCGCTACAGCTTCCCCGACGAATCCGTCTACCACCTCAACATGTTTCCGCTGCGCAAGGACTACACGCGCAGGCTCATGGAAGAGGTCGGCTTCCAGCGGATCGAGACGTACGGCGACTTCCAGCACACCTACCGGGAGGAGCAGCCCGACTTCTTCATCCACGTCGCGGAGAAGGCGTACATCGCGACCGACGAGACGGCCGCGGAGTACTCCCCGGCCGTCGGGACCGCCCGCGACTACTACAACTCCACGGACGCCGACGAGTTCTACTGGCGCGTCTGGGGCGGCGAGGACATCCACATCGGCGTGTACGACCGGCCCGACGAGCCGATCGCCGAGGCCAGCAGGCGCACCGTCGCCCGCATGGCAGGCCGCCTCGACCTCACGCCGGACTCCCGCGTCCTCGACCTGGGAGCGGGCTTCGGCGGCTCCGCGCGCTATCTCGCCGAGACGTACGGCTGCCGCGTCACCGCCCTCAACCTCAGCGAGGTGGAGAACGAGCGGCACCGTGCGATCAACGCCGAGCGCGGGCTCGGCGAGACCATCGAGGTGCTGGACGGCTCCTTCGAGTCCATCCCGCTGCCGGACAACAGCGTCGACGTCATCTGGTCCCAGGATGCGTTCCTGCACAGCGGCAACCGCCGCCGTCCCCTGGAGGAGGCCGCCCGCGTCCTGCGCCCCGGCGGTCAGATCATCTTCACCGACCCCATGGCGGTGGACGGCTGCCCGTCCGACACCCTGCGGCCCATCCTGGACCGCATCCACCTCGACACCATGGGCTCCCCGGACTTCTACCGCCACGAACTGGCCCGCCTCGGCTTCACCGAGGTCGGCGGCGGCTTCGAGGAGCTGCGCGAACACCTGGTCACGCACTACGCCCGGGTCTTGGAGGAGACCCGCCGTCAGGAGGACCAGGGCCTGTCGGAGCACGTCAGCGCCGACTACCTCGCCCACATGAAGAAAGGTCTCACCAACTGGGTCGAGGGCGGTAAGAGCAACCATGTGACGTGGGGAATCTTCCACTTCACCCGGTAGCCAGGTCCCTCCGGTAACCCGGTACGGCCGGTGGCGGGCACGCGCCCGTCACCGGCCGCCTGTGTGTCGCTCAGTACGTGTAGAGGGCCTTGGTGTCGAGCGTCATGTCGATCGGTTCACCGATCGGCACCGGCTCACCGAAGTCGGTCTCCAGCGATGCGCGGTAGTGGTCCCCGCTGGGCAGCGAGTAGAGCAGGCACTTTCCCTCGATGGGGTTGACGATCAGGTAGTACGGGATCCCGGCGAGGGCGTACTTCTTGACCTTCTTGTCGGTGTCGTTCTCGGGGTTGGACTCAGAGACGACCTCGGCGACGAGGATGATCTCGTCGGCGGGGAACTGCTTCAGCCGCGTACCCCGGTAGGAGGGGTGGGCGACGGCGAGGTCCGGGCGGAGGAGCGTCTTGCCGTGCCAGCCGTCGTAGACGGTGTCGACCTCGGTCATCACGAACCATTGGGACACGAGCTGGGAGGCGATGGTGAGAACCATGTTCCCGTGTGGGCTGCTGACCACGGTGCTGACGTAGACCTCTCCATCGATCATCTCGGCGTGGTAGTCCGGGAATGCCGCGTCGAATTCCTCGAAGCGCCGCATCTCTTCGGTCTGCACTGGGCTCTCCATCTGCGCTGTCATGGTGTGCCCGCCCCTCGTGATCCTGGCCTCTGCCAGGGTAGCTGTGCGTGTGCGACCCCGCACGCAGTCAGTGCTATGGACTGTGTCCGGTGCGCAGCAGGCGAGCGCGGGGCATCGCCGGGTGTGGGTGTCATGCGGGCGGTACCTCTTTTCAAAGTTGGGGCGTTGGTTCAAGGTCATGCGGCGAGTGGCGAGGGCCCGGCCGCCGAGTCCCGGCAGTCGCGGCACCGTCCGGGCCGGGGCGCGCGGAAGACGCGGTCGCAGCCGTCGCAGTCCTGGAAGGGCATCGGGTGGGGCGCCGTCGGGACGGCGCCAGACGCGGGTGGCCGCAGGGCAGCCAGGCGGTACGCGAGCAGCCGCGCCGGACGGCGGTCGATGCGGTCGGGCAGCCCGGAGGTCAGCGCCTCGGCGATCTCCTGCGGTCCGACCCCACGGTCGAGCCACTCCTCGACGGCGGGAGCCAGCGCGACGGTCTCCCGCTCGGACAGCACGAGCCGCCGGTCGCGGTGGCGCAGGGAGCCGAGGACGGCGGCGGCGCGGGGGTCGGGCGCGGCGCCCGCTTTCGGCCCCGCTTTCGGCCCCGCTTTCGGCCCCGGTTCCGGCTTCGGTGCCGGTCCCGGCTCCGGCTCGGCGACGTCCCGGGCGGCGGGCGCCTCGGCCGGGCGCGGCACATCGCGTTCCGTAGCGCCCGGCGCGTCGTACACGAACGTACGGGTGACGATCCGCCCGCCAGGCCCCCGCTCGACCCGCCGCTCCAGCCAGCCCTCCGCCTCCAGCTCGTTGAGCGCGGCGGAGATCCGGGCCCGGCCTTCCTTGAAGTGGGCGCAGAGCGCGTCGATGCGGATGGAGGCGCCGTCGGGGAGGGACAGGATGTACGCGGCGACGCCGACGGTCACCGCACTGCCCGCCCGCTGGGCGAGCCGGTTGGAGAGCACGGTGAAGTTGGCGGTGTGCCGGGTGCGGACGTGGATGACGCCGGACGCGGGAGCGTCGGCGTGAGCGCGCAGGGGCGCACTAGACTGCGTATCAGCCATCGGGAAGGTGCTGTCTTCCTAGTTGGTCAGGCCCTCGTTTCGGGATGGCAGTCCCGGCGGGGGCCGACGTCTGTGTGCGGTTGTGCCGCGAGACTAACCTGGCCCTTGGCATATTCGCGCCCAAGTCACCCGATGGGGTGATGAGTTGGGCGGGCGGGTG
>NZ_RIBZ01000655.1:0-5553 GCF_003721215.1 Streptomyces botrytidirepellens | reverse complement strand
GGGTGGGGGCCGGGGGCTGGGCCGGAGGGGTGGGGGACGGCGCGGGGGCGCCCGCCTTCGTCATCTGGTCCGGCGCTGTCCGGTCCGGTGCCGGGCCTATCGGCGCGTCCGGCGCCTCCGGCCGCGCGTCCGGCGCGTCCGGCTTCGCGCCCGCGGTGGGCTCGAAGTCCGGTGCGGGGGGCACCGCGGGGTTCGGGTGCGGCGCCGGAGGGGCCGGTTGCGGCCCGGCCGCAGGCGGTACGGCAGCGCCCTCGTTCTCGGTGCTCACAGCTGTCTCCTCAGGTGCACGACAGTTTTTCCATGACGGCCCACGCGTACGTATTACCGTTGTCAGCTTTTCCCACAGCGCGTCAGACCGCCGTAAGGAGCGGCGGCCGTGTGGACTACCACCCTTTATCCCGGACAATTCGCCCTACCGCCATTCCGGGCAACGGCCGGAAGCGGAACCTTCCACCGATGGACACCGGGCGGTGGCACCATAACGCGGTGACCTATGCGCGTTCTGACCGGGACATCCGCCCGGGTCCGCACACCGTGTCCGTCGTCGCCCACCGCGGGGCCTCAGAGGACGCGCCGGAGCACACCCTGGCCGCGTACCGCCGGGCGATCGAGGACGGCGCCGACGCCCTCGAATGCGATGTCCGGCTGACCGCCGACGGTCACCTCGTCTGCGTCCACGACCGGCGCATCGACCGCACGTCCAACGGCCGCGGCGCGGTCTCCGGGCTGGAGCTGGCCGATCTCGCGGCCCTCGACTTCGGCTCCTGGAAGGGTCAGGCCACCGACAAGGAGGCGCCGGACCGGAAGAGCCGCGACAGTACGTCCGTCCTCACCCTCGAACGGCTGCTGGGGCTGATCGCCGACGCCGGACGCCATGTCGAACTGGCCATCGAGACCAAGCACCCCACCCGCTGGGCGGGTCAGGTCGAGGACCGGCTGATCCAGCTGCTGCGCCGGTACGGGCTCGACGCGCCGCCGCCCGGCGAGCCGCCGCCCGTGCGCGTGATGAGTTTCTCGGCGCGCTCGCTGCACCGGGTGCGGGTCGCGGCGCCCGCCATTCCCACCGTCTATCTGATGCAGTTCGTCCTGCCGCGCCACCGGGACGGGCAGCTCCCGCCGGGGGTGCGGATCGCGGGGCCCAGCATCCGGATCGTGCGCAGCCACCCGACGTACGTGGCGCGGCTCCAGCGCGCGGGGCACCGAGTGCACGTGTGGACCGTCGACGAACCGGCCGATGTCGAGCTGTGCGTGCGATTGGGCGTCGACGCACTGATCACGAATCGCCCCAAACAGGTATTGTCCCAACTCGGGCGCTCATAGTGGGCATTACAAGGCGTGCACCGGCGCGTTCATTACGTATTCGATCGTGACGAGTGCGTCACACGATGCCACTTGGCCGGTTTCCGCTCCAGCCCATCGGGGCATCCATCCCCTGGCGTGGGGCTAAGGAGGTCTCGGGGGTGGCGTTGGTGGTGGCACAGAAGGTGCCGACGTCGTCGACCATGGCCGTACCCCATGGTCCTGCGGGCGTCCGCGTGGCAAGACAGTGGATGCGCGGCGATTTGGGCAGGACTGGGGTATCGGATTCGGTCATAGACGACGCAGTGTTGATCCTTTCGGAACTACTCAGCAATGCGTGGCGGCATGGCAGCCCATGCCGCTCCGGCCCTGGCGGCGGGACGGTTCTCGCGGCGTGGAGCGTCGATGAAGACGATCGGGTGACGGTCGAAGTCACCGATGGCGGTGGCCCCACAAGGCCACTTCCGGCCAAACCTTCCGTGACGGCCCGCGGTGGCCGCGGACTGAACATCATCAGGTCCCTGGCCGACGACTGGGGCGTGCGGGACGGCAGGGGCGAGGTCACCGTCTGGGCCCTCCTCCCGGCCGACACCGGATTCTCCGGCCGGGTCATGCTGCCGACCGGCCTCGGCGCGGAGCTGCGCGCGGAGCTGGAGCCCGGTCTCCGTACGAACGGCGGCACGACGAACGGCGGCGCGAAGAGCGGCGCGAACGGCGGCGCGGGCGCCGGTGCGGGTCTCGTGGCGAATATCGAGACGAACATCGATCCTGATTTCGACCGCGAGCTGGGCTTCGCCGATCTGGACGAGCTGGCGTGACCGACGCGGCGCATCTGGCCGACGAGGTTCGGTCGAAGGGCTAGGCTCCCGCCCGTACGCGTAGCCGTACGACGACGTACGCGCCGATACGAGCCCGTAGCCGATACGAGCAACCATTCGAGCCGTATCCGAGCCGTACGGACAAGCCCTGAGCCGCCACGATCGGGAGACAGCCACACCATGGCCAAGAAGCGCCGCCCCCAGACGAAGGCCGCAGGACCACGGGCCGCCTCGGGCGACATCCCCGTGGTCGGTGCGCGGGAGCCCTGCCCGTGCGGTTCGGGCCGCCGCTACAAGGCCTGCCACGGCCGGGAGGCCGCCCACGCCGTCACCGAGCTGGTGCAGCGGCCCTTCGAGGGCCTCCCCAACGAATGCGACTGGGTGGCGCTGCGCGAGCTGGTGCCCGCCGCGACCGTCCGGCTGGACCTCGCCGAGGGGCTGCCCGAGGGTGTGCCGTCCGTCACCCTGGCGACCGTGCTGCCGATGGCCTGGCCCGCGCTGCGCCGGGACAGCGGCGCCGTACTGCTCGGCCTCCAGAACGACACCGCCTCCGGCGACCTCAGCCGCGACCTGGCCGACACGCTGCGGCGCGCGCTGATCGCCGAGCCCGGCACGCCGGTGGCGGCCCAGCGGGCGCCCGGCGACGGTCCGCGCCTACAGGATCTGCTCGACCCGAAGGGCGCTTTCACGCCGACCCTGCACGAGGGGTTCGAGTTCTGGCTGGAGGACGCCGCGAACGCGACCGGGGAGGTCGCCGCGTCCCTGGAACGGGCCAACGCGGCCGCGATCCCGACCGCCCGGCTCACCGGCGTGGAGGCCGCCTACTGGTGCGAGACGCCGGAGAAGAACCACCTGCGCTGGGTGATGCCCCACCCGGAGGAGAAGCTGCTCGACGCGCTCGCGCGGCTGCATGCCGCGGGGGTGTCCTCACTGGGCGAAGGCACCCGTTTGGTGGGCTCTTTCCGGGCCCACGGGCTCACCGTGCCGGTGTGGGACCTGCCCCGCGGCATGGGCGCGGAGGAGACCGAGAAGCCGGCCGCGGAGCTGGCGGAGCGACTGGGCGAGGCCCTCGCCTCGGACGAGCCGCTCACCGCCGAACAGCGGCGCGCCCGGGGCGGTCTCACCAACCGTCAGGTGACGCTCAGCTGAGCACCCCCGACAGGTCGACCGAGCGATCGGGAGGCGTGACGCTGCTCACAACTTGCGGTTACGCCCTGGAAATACACGTCCGGAAATCCGCGATCGAATTTGCTTAGGGCCGATCTCTTGTTACGGTTCTAAAAGCCCGGTCGCTGGTGCATCCCCCGTCGCCAGCGACCGGGCGCTTCCATGTCCGGTACCGGAACGCACGAGTCCGGTACGGACCAACGGGCCGCGGCGGCGCGGGAGTTGCCCCCGCCGCGGACAAGGTCTCGGGTCGGCACCGGGCCACCTGAAGATCACCCGAACGCACGACACGCGGCGAGGCCGTGGGCCGCGCCGCGTGTGCAGATGCATCGGATGGTGCCAGGGACGTCCCGGTCAGTACGCGAGCCGGCTGCCCCCGTCGGGCGCGCTGCTGCTCGCCTCGACGAGCGCGTCCACCACGGTGGCCACCTCCGGCAGCCAGGGCCGCCCGCGGCGGCGCTGCGGCGCGCGCTCCCAGCGCACCCGGCCCAGCCCCGTCTGCGACGGCGGCAGCACCAGATAGCCGCCCTCGCCGTGGAACCGCAGCGAGCTGGGCACCCAATCCTGGCGGTTGAGGAGCTCCCCCAGCTCTTCGAGGGAGTACGGGGCCACCAGCAGCGACCAGCGGGTGGGTGTGGCGACCACCGGGCCGAGCCGGACGCCCGCCCGGTCGAAGGCGGCCAGCGCCCTGGCCCCGGCGACCGCGGGCAGGCTGAGCGCGCACGGGGCCGTGCCGCCGGTGGCGAGCAGGAGCGGCGCACCGGGGCGGTTGGTCCACCACCAGCGCACCATGCGCGGATCGGTGGTGGCCGCGAGGAGAACGGGGTCGAAGGGGTGGCCGCCCGGCACCGCACAGTCCGGGTCGGGACAGCCGCACACCCGCATGCGTCCGCCGCCGGGCCGGAGGCCGATGCCCGGCAGCACGGGCCACTGCCACTCGGTGGCGCAGGTGAGCGCCGCGCGGAGCTGCGGCGAGCGTGCGCCGCGCCGCAGCGAGAACTTGCGTCGCCTTCCGAGGATCTCGCGCATGAGCGCTCGTTCCTTTCCGTTAACGCCGAGGGCTGTATCCGTTCGCACTACATGGCACTTCACATGGCACTACGTGGCGCTGCCGGGCGTCGTTCGGCCACTCACAGCACGTGGATCACAAGTCACTGCGCGTACAAGGCAGCGCATCACGCCGCGGGCCGAGCGTGGAACGTGGCGAGGGGTGGCGCGCACATGGCGCTTACCGTCCTGGGTGGTGCGTTTTCCTCGCCACTCGGGGAGGGGCGCGGCCGTTGTGGTCTATGACGCCTGGACCGGCCACGGGGTTCCGGGGCGGTCCGATCTGCCCCAGGCCCTCTCCGAATGTGTACCCGCCGCGATGGAGACGACGCGCTGTCGAATGACGTCAGTCGACCTCAAATTGACAGCGTAACGACTTTTTTTCAGCCAAGTTCAATTCCCCACAGACACTAACAAGACCACCGGGACAATGCTGGACATCGCCTCTGCCGTGCGTGTACATCTGGAGACAGTAGCGGCACAGTAGCGGCGCAGCATGACAGGGGGTTTGCGATGCTATTGAGCAAGCTGGGCGCGACGGGTGAAGGCAGCGGTCCATGAACTCGCCCCATCCGCCGAAAGTGGCTGGAATCGATTCTTCCCTCCCCGCACCCACGCAAACTGCCGACCCCATCGGCCGGCCCCTCACCGCGCCCGAACCCGGGGTTCAGGACCGGCTCGCCGGGTGGGTCTCGGACCTCACCACGCTGCACGAACTCACCGAGCGGCTGGTCCACACCAGCACCCTCGATGAGGCGCTGAGGGAGCTGCTGCGCGCGGGCGCCGCGCTCGTGGGCGCGCAGCGCGGGCTGGTCGCGCTCGAACCGGCGGACGGGCAGGGCCCGGTGACCACCGTGGGCCTCGGCCTCGGCCGCGCCGACCTCGGTCAGATCGAGACGATCCCGGGCGGCTCCGCGCCCGGCGGCCATCTCCTCGACGGGCTGCCCGAGCCGGGCGGCAAGCGGCGCGCCGACGTCACCCACCCCGACATCGCGGGCGAGACCGGTCTCCACCCACGCCACCGCGAGGTCGCCGCCCGCCTCGGCTTCGCCGCCAGCTACGCGGTCCCGCTGGACCCGTTCCCCGGCTCCGGCCCGGCCCCGGGGCTCACCACCGTGCCCGCCCCCGCCGCCGAGGACGCGTCCCCGGGCGCGGGCGACCGTACGGCGCCGGGCGCGGGACAGGGCGCCGCGCAGGCCCACGCCCCGGCCGGTGCGCCCGG
>NZ_RIBZ01000651.1:0-5510 GCF_003721215.1 Streptomyces botrytidirepellens | reverse complement strand
GGCGAGGGCCGCCCCCCTTGTCGGGGGCGGCCCTCGCCGCGTGCTGCGCTGAAGAACGTCAGGCGCTGAAGAACGTCAGACGTTGACGCCGAAGTCCTGCGCGATGCCGACCAGGCCCGAGGCGTAGCCCTGGCCGACGGCGCGGAACTTCCACTCGGCGCCGTTGCGGTACAGCTCGCCGAAGACCATGGCGGTCTCGGTGGCGGCGTCCTCGCTCAGGTCGTAGCGGGCGATCTCGGTGCCACCGGCCTGGTTGACGATACGGATGAACGCGTTCCGCACCTGACCGAAGTTCTGGCTGCGCGACTCGGCGTCGTAGATCGAGACCGGGAAGACGATCTTGTCGATGTCGGCGGGCAGGGCCGCCAGGTTGACGTTGATCTGCTCGTCGTCGCCCTCGCCCTGACCGGTCACGTTGTCACCGGTGTGGACGATGCTCTGGTCCGGGGTGGCCTTGTTGTTGAAGAACACGAAGTGCTGGTCGGAGTAGACCTTGCCGTTGGTGTTGACGGCGATGGCGCTCGCGTCCAGGTCGAAGTCGGTGCCCGTGGTGGTGCGGACGTCCCAGCCGAGGCCGACCGTGACGGCGGTCAGGCCCGGTGCCTCCTTGGTGAGCGAGACGTTGCCGCCCTTGGACAGGCTTACAGCCATGGGGAGTCCCTTTCGTGGTCTCGATGGTTCGAGGCGGCGGGCTTCGTCCCTTGGCTCCGGGCGAAGTCGCCGTCATCCTCCACAACGCCATCAGGGCACCCACAGGTTCCAGGTACCTTTACTTTCTTTGCCAAACCCTGATGGGTGTCCCCGGCGCTCCCGCCCCCGCGCCCCCGGCCGCGGCAAAACGGGATGACGCCGCGGGGGTCGGCGGGTGACCATGGAGCCATGTCCGGGCCCTATGTCATCCGCGGTTCCGTCTCCCTGCCGGAGGCGGAGCTGATGTGGCGTTTCTCCCGGTCGTCCGGCCCCGGCGGGCAGCACGTCAATACGAGTGACAGCGCCGTCGAGCTCCGCTTCGACCTCGCCGCCACCGACGCGCTGCCGCAGGTGTGGAAGGAACGCGCGCTGGAGCGGCTGGCCGGGCGGCTGGCCGACGGGGTGCTGACCGTACGGGCGTCCGAGCACCGTTCCCAGTGGCGCAACCGCGAGACGGCCGCCGTCCGGCTCGCCTCGCTGCTCGCGGAGGCGAGCGCGCCGCCGCCCAGGCCGCGCCGCCCGACCCGGATCCCGCGCGGCATCAACGAGCGCCGGCTGCGGGAGAAGAAGAAGCGGAGCGACACCAAGCGCGGTCGGTCGGGACGCGACTGGGGCTGAGGCCCCAGGAGCACCGCCTGTGAAGAGCGGTGCCTATTCGAGCGTGCGGTAGCGGCCGCGGAAGTACATCAGCGGCCCGCCCTCCGTGCTCGGCGTCGTCGCCGACAGCACCCGGCCGACGACCAGGGTGTGGTCCCCGGCCGTCACCCGCTGCTCGGTGTGACATTCGAGCGTGGCCAGCGCCCCGGAGACCAGCGGAGCGCCCGACTCCGTGCCGTGCGTCACCGTCATGTCTTCGAACAGCAGTCGGTCGCTGATGCGCCCCTTCATGGCGAATCGTCCCGCTGTGGTCCGTTGACTTTCCGACAGCACCGACACCGCCCAGAGCGGCTGTCGTTCGAGCAGCTCGTCCAGCCGGGACCCGTTGCGAACGCTCACCATCACGAGCGGCGGGTCAAGTGACACCGACATGAATGCGGTGGCCGTCATGCCGACGTCCTCGCCGCGCGGCCCCTCTTCCGGGTCGTGCGCGGTCACCAGCACCACGCCGGCCGCGAGCCGCGACAGGGCGTTGCGGAAGTCGTCCTCACTCACCCCACCAGCATGCGGGACGGCGGGCCCGGCCGGGGCCGGGGTGGGGGCGGGGGCGGAAGGCGTCGTCTGGAACACGTTCTACACGCTAGCCGCGTCGCGCGGCCTCGCACATCGGGCCACCGGACCACTCCGGACGTAGGTCTGCGGCCGTAGGTGGCCCGCTTGCGGGATTTGCGTTCAGAAAATGTAGGAGCGCTCCCACGCGGTCCTGGTGGGGCGCGAACACGGTCTGTGACATGAGTCACAGCAGCCAGTAATTGTTGACCCTGTGTACCGGGTGGGCAGCTCGCTGTGATTCAGTGGCCGTTGGCAATCGGACGACAAAGGAAGCCAGGAGTTGCTGTCGAGGTCTCGGGGGAGTGCGAGCGATGGAGGCCGAGTCGGAGCCCTATATCCGCCTTGCGACCCTGCGACAGCTGCATCAGGTGGTCGCCGACCTGAACACCGCCCGCAGCCTCGCCGACACCCTTCAGACCGTCGCCGACGGCGTCATAGCCGGGCTCGGCTACGAGCTGTCGGCCGTCAATCTGGTCCGTCCGGACGGTGACCTGGTGGTCGCCGCCGTGGGCGGCAGCGCGGGCGCCGAGGCGCTGATGGCCGGCCGGGTCGGCTCCCGCGCCTCCTGGGACCGCCGGCTGTCGATGGGCGACCGCTGGGGCGACCTGCGCTTCATCCCGCACACCGAGGGCTGGGTCCTCGACGATGACGACGTGCCGCAGTGGCACACCCCCGGCCCCGCGCCCCGCTTCGCCGACGAGTGGCACCCCATGGACCGCCTGTTCGCCCCGCTGTACGCGGCGGGCGGTTCCGGCGGAGAGCTGATCGGGGTCCTGTCCGTCGACAAACCGCGCAACGGGCGCCGCCCCGGCGCATGGGGGCGCGAGGCGTTGCAGATGTACGCCTTCCATGCCGCCATTGCGATCGGAAACGCCCGGCTGCGCGGCAACATGCAGCGCGCCCTGCTGCGCCTGGAGCGCGAGCAGCAGGCCCTCCGGGCCAGTGAGGAATCCTTCCGTCAGGCGTTCGAATACGCCCCCAGCGGCATGGCCATCGCCGAGATGGGCGGCGATCAGCACGGTCACCTGCTGCGCACCAACGACGCCCTGTGCCGGCTGCTGGGCCGCCCCGCCTCGGCGATGCGCCGCTACTCGTTCGCCGACCTCGTCCACCCCGAGGACATCGGCACCCTGCTGCGCACCTCCCACGAGGGCGGCCGCTCCGAGCTGCGGCTCGCCCGCCGCGACGGCACGTACGTCTGGGTGTCGCTCCGCAACTCGGTGGTCGCCGACGCCGCCGACGGCCCGCGCTTCCTGCTCACCCACGTCGAGGACATCGAGGAGCGCAAACGCCATGAGCTGGCCCTCGCCCACCGCGCCAGCCATGACTCGCTGACCGGTCTGCCCAACAGCGCCGAGCTGCGCACCCGCCTCGGCAGCAGGCTGTGCGCCCATCCGCCGCAGGGCGGCCGGGCGGAGTTCGCCGAGGGCCTGCCGGGAGCGGACGGCCTGCCGGGAGCGGACGGCGGCGCGGGGCCGACGCCGGCCGTGGACGGCTTCCCGCTCGGCTTCGACGAGTTCGAGGGCTTCGGCTCGCCGCCCCCGCCCGCCGCGGGCGGGGTCCCGTTCGACCACCATGTGCACACCTTCGCGCCCAACGAGGACGACGACGTCGACGACGGCCACAAGGGGCTCGCGGTCCTCTTCTGCGACCTCGACGGCTTCAAGTCGATCAACGACCGGTTCGGTCACCACGCCGGTGACGCGGTTCTCATCGAGGTCGCCCGCCGCCTCACCAACGGGGTGCGGGACGGCGACACCGTCGCCCGGCTCGGCGGTGACGAGTTCGTCGTCCTCGCCGACGGCCTCGGCCGGGCGGACGCCCAGGACCTGGCCGTCCGGCTGCGCAACGCGATCCTGCCGCCCATCCGGGTCGACGGCCGTGCGGTGCGGGTGGGGGCCAGTTTCGGCATCGGCTGGGCGGGCTGCGGCATGTCGGCCGAGGAGGTTCTGCACTCCGCCGACCAGCGGATGTACGTCGAGAAGCGGTCCCGTTCGAAGGAGCGCAGACGGGCCGGGTGAGGGCCGGACGGGCCGTGGCCGGGAAGGGCGGCAGCCCGGCCCCCTCCGAGCGAGGTACGCTGCGTCGATGCGGCCCTGCCGCCGACAGTGAACCGATCATGAATATTGGCCATCCGGACAGCCCACGCCCTGTTGAGGCCCTGTCGGCCCTGATATGAGCTGTCGTGGCGCGTACGCACACCTGAGCGCCGATGGCCATATGCATAGAGGAGTGACCAGGGATGACGGCCGGCAACAACGGCTCGGACACACCGGAGAACGACGACCCCTTCGCCTATCTGTACCGCTCGGAGGGCGATGAGGGCGGGCAGGGCGGCCAGTCGGGTCAGCCGGGTTCCGCCCGCACCGGTGGGTACGGCTACCCCGGTCCGGCCGGTCGGCAGCAGCAGCCGGGGGTGCCCCGCACCTCGTACAACCACGTCCGCGCGGTCGGCGAGCGCAACTACGGCCAGCAGATTCCGAACCAGCAGCCGCAGGGCTACGGGCAGCAGGGCTACGGGCAGCAGGGCCAGCAGGGCTACGGGCAGCAGAACGCCCACTACGCCGCCCCCGAGACGCTGCCCGGCGGCGGTGGCCCCCGTCAGCCCGCCCCCGCCCCGCGCGGTGGCGGCCGCGGCCCCAACAGCCGGGGGCTGCTGATCGGCGCAGTCGCCGTGGTCGCGGTGGTCGTCGTCGGCATCGGCGTCGCGATGCTCACCAACGGTGGCGGCGACGAGAACGACAAGGGCGACCAGGCGGGCGGAAAGCCCACGGCCGCTTCCAGCGTCGAGCCCAGCGACAAGCCGGAGCCCTCCAAGAAGCCCGCCGCCAAGCTGCCCAAGGAGGACGCGGCCAACATGTCGCTCGGCGGCGGCGCGGCCCCGGCGAGCGACGTCAAGGGCGCCAAGTCCAAGGGCGGCACGTACGTCGGCGTCAACAGCCCCGGGTCCTCGGCGACCTGGGACGTGGACGTCGACCGGGCCAAGGCGTACAAGCTGTACGTGCGCTACGGCGTGCCCGGCGAGGACCAGAGCCTGTCGCTGACGGTCAACGGCAAGAAGTCGACCCGGCCGATCAGCATGAAGAACTTCTCGAACGCGCCGAAGGGCGACTACGAGAAGGGCTGGACGTACTCGTGGTCCATCGTCCAGCTCAGCCAGGGCAGCAACACGATCACCCTGTCCTGCGGCGACGGCGACAAGTGCGACGTCAACCTCGACCAGATGTGGCTGAAGAGGGGCTGACGGCACGCGGGACGGCAGCCCGAGGCGCCGTCCCGCTTCCTTACGCCGCCGACGGGTGCTCGGTGACCTCGACCCGGTCCAGCAGCTCCGCGTAGAGCGCCCGGTCGAACTCGCCCGCCACCGGTGCCCGCACGGCCGCCGCCGACAGGGCCACCGCACGCGCCATCCGCTCGGGCCAGGGCGCCTCGTCCACCAGACCGGACAGCAGCCCCGCCACCGCCGCGTCCCCGGCGCCCGTCGGATTGCCCACCAGGCGCTCCGGCGGGGCCGCCCGCCAGGCGCCCTGGGCGGTGATCGCGAGCAGCCCGTCCGCGCCGAGCGAGGCGGCCACCGCGCGTGCCCCGCGCCGCCGGGCGTCGCGCGCGGC
>NZ_RIBZ01000653.1:0-5492 GCF_003721215.1 Streptomyces botrytidirepellens | reverse complement strand
CGCTGTCCCCGGTGGGCGGCCCGGCCCGGCCCGGCCCGGCGGGCGGACCGGAGGCGGCGTCGGCCGGGGGCACCACGGGCACCCCGCTGACCAGGGTGTCGCTGGACGCCTGGTCTGCCCCGCTGGGGGCGGTGAACTCGGGGTCGCGGAAGAGCGACGGCGACGGGTCGGCGTCCGCACCGGGACCGCCCAGCGGACCGGCCGGACCGGGCTGCACCATCGGGGTCGCGCCCGTGGTGGCGCCGAGGCTGCCCAGCGGCGAGCCGCCGGGCGGGGTCGGGGGCTGCCCGGCCGCGCCGTTCAGCGGGCCCACGCCCGAGCTGTCGGACAAGCCCGGGCCGGTGGGCGTGCCCGGACCGGGCGGCGCCAGCAGGTCCTCGTCCCGCGCCGGGGCACCGGGCATCCGCATCTCGCCGGTGACCGGGCCGGTCGTCGGGCCGCTGGGCTCCGGCGCTCCGGGGAGGCCGCCGCCGTCCGTGAAGTACGGCAGGTCGGCCTGCGCTCCGCCGCCCAGGGTCGGGGCGGGGAACTGCTGGGTGGTCTCCGGCGCCGGAGGCAGCGGGGTGCTCTGGGTGGTCGAGGAGCCCTTGGGGCGGCGGGGCGGCGCGAACCAGTCGCTGGTCTTGTCGCCGTCGCTCTTGCCGCCCTTGCCGCCCTTCTCGCGGCTCTCGCGGTCCTTGGCGTCCGCGCGCCCCTCCGCTGCCGCCGCGCCCAGCTCCGGGCTGCGGACGGCATCGGGCCGGGGCGTGGCTCCGGTGCGCTCGTCGTCCCCGTCATCCTCACCGGAGCGGGGTGCGGGCACGCCCTCCCCGTCGACGGTCTTGCGCATGACGACCGGCGGAATGGGCCGCGAACCCGGGATGTTGATCCGGATGCGGGTCGTCAGAGTGGTTTCGGTCTTCGGATCCTCCGGCTTGGCCGCGGCATCCGCCTCACCGTCACCGACGCCGCCCTGGAGGGCCTCCGGCGACGGGGACAGGCGGGATCCGTACGGCGGGGTGCCCGACGGATAGGCGGCACCGCCGCTACCCCCCCGGGCCCCGGAGGACGAACTGTCAGATTCACGGCTCAAAGCAGGTTCTCCCAGTTAGCTCCGCCGCCCGTCAGACCTCGCGCGGGCGGCTCGGCGGCGCGCACCACCATACTGGGCGCCGCGGTCGCGTACTTGACGGCCGCCCCATGGCCGCACCTTGTGGACCTCGTGCGTCGGCGGAGGACCGTCCGGGAACCCGGGAACATCGCGCCGGGTCCCGGGGGCGTCACGCCGTAAACGTCACGTCACTTACCAAGTCGGGCGGCCAGCGCGCCCGGTTGCGAGACCACCGGCAGGGTGGCACACATCACACCGATGAACATGCCGCCCAGCAGGAAGACGTACGACCCCAGGCCCGCGCTGAAGAGGAAGTCCCCTTCCGGGCGGGTGCTGGTCAGCAGCAGGACCACCAGCGTCCACGCCCCGGCGGGCAGGCCGCCGCCCATCCGCCGGTCGGTCGCCTTCACGCCGCCGTAGCACACGGCCGCGAGGCCGAGCAGCGCGAGCAGCAACCCGCCGGGGAACCAGAGCCCTTGGACCACCGCGCCCGCGACGGCGACCAGCGCCCCGAGGGCGGCGAGCAGCGCGTATCCCGCGAGACGGGCGGCCGTCATGCCGTCACCCCCGCGAACAGGTCGTCCTCGCGCTCCGCTCCCGGTTCACCCCTGACGAGCCGGTAGTGCTCGTGGACGAGCAGCGGCTGACCCAGGTCGTTGGAGAGCGCGAAGAACGGCGCGTCCACCGCGATCTGGGTGGCGTGGGCGCGCATCGCGGCGGTCTTGGCGTCGGCGTACGCGGTGCCGTCGATCACCGCCGAGACCTCCGCGTCCGCCACCACGCCCGGTACGTCGTCGGCGGTGGCGACACCGGGGAAGGGGGCCTCCTCGCCCGCCGCCCGGAGCCGCGCGAAGCCCTCCTCGACGGCCGAGCGCGGCACACAGTTCCAGTAGACCTTGCGAATCTCGTGCGGATCGCCCAGGTCACGACGGTAGACCGGATCCGCGGCCAGTTCCACCGCGCGCATGGCGACGCGGTGCGCCTGGATGTGGTCGGGGTGTCCGTAGCCCCCGTCGGCGTCGTACGCCACCAGGACCTGCGGCCGGATCTCGCGGATCACGGCCACCAGGTGGGAGGCGGCCTCGTCGAGGTCGGCCTGCCAGAAGCAGTCGGGGCGGCCGTTCTGCGGGGCGCCCATCATGCCCGAGTCGCGATATCTGCCCGGACCGCCCAGGAAACGGTGGTCCTGGACGCCCAACGCCTTCATGGCCGCGGCGAGTTCACCGATCCGGTGGGTGCCGAGGGTGTCGTCGCGGTCGGCGGCGAGGTGGGCCAGCTCCGCCGGAATGACCTCGCCTTCCTCACCGAGGGTGCAGGTCACCAGGGTGACGTGGGCACCCTCGGCCGCGTACTTGGCCATGGTCGCGCCGTTGTTGATCGACTCGTCATCCGGATGCGCGTGCACCAGGAGCAGACGACGGGCGGGAAGAACGGTCATGCCCACAGCCTACGATTCGCCCACCGGTGCCCGCGGACCGCGGGCACGGGCCCCCGTGGATCATCGCTCGTGCGTCGCCGGTCGTTCCCGATGGCTCAGAGTGGTTCCCGATGGCTCAGAGCTTCACGTCCCCGATCATGTTCGCCACGTTGGTGGTGAGGTCGTCGATGGTCGGCGCGACCGACGAGCTGGCCAGGTAGAAACCGAGCAGCACACAGATGAGCGCGTGCGCGGTTTTCAGCCCGGCCTTGTTGACGAGCATGACGACGATGATCAGCAGCAGCACAGACAACGAGATCGAGAGCGCCACAGCGACTCACCTCCAGGAACACGCGCTCGGACAGACAACATATTGATGCCACACGGGGCCTACCCACTATGCGCAATCGATCATAACTATCGGCGCGTGCGCACGAGTCGGTGCACGGGAGCATGACAGGGGCGCATGCCTGATCGCACGAACTGGCGCCTGGCCAGGAAGACTTCCCGCTGCTTATCCGCCATCTCACCGCCGACGAAGCTGGCTTGTTCTCACCCCCAGGACGGCTGGACCGTGCCCCTGGCAAGAGAGGGCAAGGGCCCCGGGCAAGCGACGGCACGGGCCGGTCCGGCCCGATCGATACGACACCCCTTGCGGCCCCGACGCGTGTACCGGTCAGTACGCCCCTCGTGATCTTCATGACCCGTACGCTCGCCCTATGACCGGACAGCTCTCCTTCCCTCGGCAGCACGCGCGCACCCAGCGCTTCACCCTCGGAGCGCCCCGGGCCTTCAGCGTGGCCCCCGACGACTCCCGCGTGGTCTTCCTGCGGTCCCGCGGCGGCACCGACCGGGCGGGCCTGCTGTGGGTGTACGACGTCGCCGGGCGGCGGGAGTACCCGGCCGCCGATCCGGTGGCTCTGCTCGGCGGCGCGGACGAGGAACTGTCCGCCGAGGAGCGGGCGCGCCGCGAGCGCAGCCGCGAGGGGTCGGCCGGGGTGGTCGGCTACGCGGTGGACCAGTCCGTCGAGACGGCGGCCTTCGCCCTCTCCGGGCGGCTGTTCGTCTCCGACCTGACCGGCGGCGAGTCCCGTGAGCTGCCCGCGCCGGGTCCCGTCGTGGACCCGCGCCCCTCCCCCGACGGCCGCCACGTCGCCTATGTGGCGGGCGGCGCGCTGCGCGTCACGGGCACCGGCGGCGACGGCGACCGGGCGCTCGCCGAACCGGAGGCCGACACCGTCACCTACGGTCTCGCCGAGTTCATCGCGGCCGAGGAGATGGACCGCACGCGCGGCTTCTGGTGGTCCCCGGACAGCGACACCCTGCTGGTCGCCCGCGCCGACGACGCCCCCGTACGCCGCTGGTGGATCGCCGACCCCGCGCACCCCGGCCAGGCGCCCACCGAGGTCGCCTACCCGGCCGCCGGCACCGCCGACGCCGAGGTGCGGCTCGTCCTGCTGGGCCTGGACGGCTCCCGTACGGAGATCGAGTGGGACCGGCAGCGCTACCCCTACCTCGCCCGGGTGCACTGGTCGGCCTACGGTCCGCCGCTGCTCCTCGTCCAGGCCCGGGACCAGCGCAGTCAGCTCTACCTGGCCGTGGACACCGGGAGCGGGCGGACCAGCACCGTGCACGCCGACGAGGACGCCGTATGGCTGGATCTCTTCCCCGGCGTGCCCGCCTGGACCCCCGACGGGCGGCTCGTCCGGATCGCGGACGAGGGCGGCGCCCGAGCCCTGATGGTCGGCGACCGCAAGCTCACCTCCGGCGCCCTCCAGGTGCGCGCGGTGCTCTCCGTCGGCGAGGACGACGTGCTGTTCTCCGCCGCCCCCGGCGCCGAGGCCGCGCTGCCCGACCAGCCCGGCGAGCTCGACGTCCACCGCGCCTGGTTCCGCGGCAGCGGCGACCAGGGCGGCTGGGAGCCGGTCGGCAAGCGGCCCTTCCCTGCCGTGCACTCCGCCGTGCGCGGCGACCGGCTCGTCGTGCTCAGCCACGCCGAGCCGGAGCGGCCCGGTGCCCGCGTGGAGCTGCTGCGGGCCACGGACCACGGGGCGGCGGAGACGGTCGCCGAGATCGCCTCGTACGCCGAGACCCCCGTCATCACCGCGCGCCCGCAGCTCACCTTCGCGGGCAAGAACGACATCCCCTGCGCGGTGCTCCTGCCGACCGGGTACGACGAGGGCGACGGGCCGCTGCCGGTCCTGATGGATCCGTACGGCGGACCGCACGGCCAGCGCGTGGTCGCCGCCCACAACGCGTACGTCACCTCGCAGTGGTTCGCCGACCAGGGCTTCGCGGTGATCGTCGCCGACGGGCGCGGCAGCCCCGGGCGCTCCCCCGCCTGGGAGAAGGCCGTCCGCGACGACCTCGCCGCCATCACCCTGGAGGACCAGGTCGAGGCCCTCACCGCGCTCGCCGGGCGCTACCCGCTGGACCTCGGACGGGTCTCCATCCGCGGCTGGTCCTACGGCGGCTACCTCGCCGGGCTCGCCGCGCTGCGCCGCCCCGACGTCTTCCACGCGGCAGTGGTGGGCGCGCCGGTCACCGACTGGCGGCTGTACGACACCCACTACACCGAGCGCTACCTGGGCCACCCCGACGAGCAGCCCGCGGTGTACGCGGCGAACTCGCTGGTGACGGACGAGGGGCTGTCCGGCGTGGCGGAGGGCCCGGCCCGCCCGATGATGATCATCCACGGGCTGGCGGACGACAACGTGGTCGTCGCCCACTCGCTGCGGCTCTCCTCGGCCCTGCTGGCCGCCGGGCACCCCCATGAGGTGCTGCCGCTGTCCGGGGTGACGCACATGACCCCGCAGGAGCAGGTCGCCGAGAACCTGCTCCTGCTCCAGGTCGACTTCCTGAAGCGGTCGCTGGGGCTCTAGAGGTGTCCCCGGTTCACCAGCCCGGCGGCGGGGACGGCGGAGGCGGCGGTGCCGTGGGCGGGGCGGCCGGAGGCGGCGGGGCGTAGCCCGGCGGAGCGGCGGG
>NZ_RIBZ01000650.1:0-5481 GCF_003721215.1 Streptomyces botrytidirepellens | reverse complement strand
GTCCGAGGCCGTGCCCACCCGCGGCCCGGCCGGGCGCCCCGACCGCGGCGGCACCCTGCGCATCGCCCGGCCGCCCGCCTCCGACGCCGAGACCCTGGACCCGGCGAGCGCGCTGTCCGCGTACGAATACCTCGGCGCCCTCTACAACCGGCTCGTCCGCGTCGACAAGGAGGGCAAGGTCGCCCCCGACCTCGCCGAGTCCTGGGAGCCCGACGCCAAGGCGCGCACCTGGACCTTCCGGCTCCGCCGCGGCGTCACCTTCCACGACGGCTCCGCCTTCACCTCCGCCGACGCCGCCTACACCCTGCGGCACATCCTCGACACCGCGACCGCCTCCCCGCAGGGCCCGGTGCTCGCCCCGCTCATCGACCCCAAGCGGCTGCGCACCCCCGACCCGCACACCCTCGTGATCCCGCTGAAGAGCCCGCACGCCGAGTTCCCCAGCCTGCTCACGCACTACAACTGCTACGTCGTCCCCGACGGCAGCGCCAAGTCCATCGGCCGCACCGGCATCGGCACCGGCCCCTTCAAACTGGCCTCCTTCACCGCCGCCGGACCCGGCCGGGTCGTGGCGTACGGGGACCACTGGGCCGGGCGCCCGGTGCTGGACGCCATCGACTTCTTCTCCGTCGCCGACATGCAGGCCCGGGCCAACGCCCTGCTCGCCGGGCAGGTCGACCTGCTCTCCCAGACGAACCTGGACTTCGCCACCGCCCGTGTCATCGCCGCCTCCAGCCGCGCCACCATCGCCCGGTCGAAGAACGCCCAGTGGTACGTGCTGCCGATGCTCACCACCGAGAAGCCGTTCACCGACGTACGGGTCCGGCAGGCCATGAAGCTCGCCTACGACCCCGAGCACATCCGGAGGGTCGCCCTCCAGGGCGCGGGCACGCTCGGCTGGGACAACCCCGTACCGCCGAGCGACCCCACCCACATCGCCGCCCACCCCGCCCACGACCCCGAGCGGGCGCACCACCTGCTGAAGCGGGCCGGGCACGAGCGGCTGGCGGTGGACCTCTACACGTCCTCGTACGACCCGATCTTCACGCCCATGGCCCTCGCCTACCAGGAGTCCGCGGCCCGCGCCGGGATCCGGGTCCGGGTCAGGACCGCGGCCGCCGACTCGTACTACACCCAGATCTGGATGAAGAAGCCGCTCATGGCCACCTACTGGTACACCGGGCGCCCCGTCGACCAGCTGCTCAACCAGGTCTTCCGCAGCGGCTCCTCGTACAACGAGACGGCCTGGTCGGACAAGGAGTTCGACGCGCTCCTCGACCGGGCCCGCCGCGAGACCGACGAGGGCCGCCGCCGCGAGCTGTACGGGCAGGCGCAGACCCTGGTGATCGAACGGGGCGGGGCGATCACCCCGATGTTCGCCGACCGGCTCACCGGTATCTCCCGGAAGGTGCGCGGCTACGCCGAGCACGGCTTCGAGTTCGACTACCTCGGCATCGGCCTGAAGGGGGCGTGAGGAACGTGCTCACCTTCATCGTCCGCCGCGTCGTCGCCGCGTTCGGCACCCTGCTGCTCTCCTCCGTCATGGTCTTCCTCGCCGTCCAGGCGCTGCCCGGCGACGTCGCCACCCAGGTGCTCGGCAAGGACGCCACCCCCGACGCGGTCGCCGCGCTGCGCAAGCAGATGGGGCTCGACCAGCCCGCCTGGGAGCGCTACGTCGACTGGATCAAGGGCGCCCTCCACGGCGACTTCGGCACCTCGCTGGTCACCACCAAGCCGGTGGGCTCCGAGGTCGCCCAGTACCTCGGCAACTCGGCCATGATCGCCGTCGTCACCGTCCTCTTCGCGGTCACCGGCTCACTCGTCCTCGGCATCCTCGCCGGGCTCTACCGCGACCGCTGGCCCGACCACGTGATCTCCACGGTCAGCCTGGTCGGGATGTCCATCCCCGAGTTCGTCGTGGCCACCCTGCTGGTGCTCGCCTTCTCCGTCACCGTCCCCGTGCTGCCCGCCGTGGTGCTGTACGGGCCGGGGGCCGGGGCCGGGCAGCTGCTGCCCGCGGTGTGGCTGCCCGCCGCGTCGCTCGCCATCGTGATGGCCGCGTACATCGTGCGGATGGCCCGTACGTCGGTCATCGACGTCATGGCGAGCGAATACGTCACCACCGCCCGCCTCAAGGGGCTGTCCACCTGGCGCGTGGTCACCCGGCACGCGCTGCCCGGCGCCCTGCTGCCCACCCTCCACGTGATCGCGCTCAACGTGGCCTGGCTCATCGGCGGCGTCGCCGTCGTCGAGAACGTCTTCAACTACCCCGGCATCGGCAAGCTGCTGCTCACCTCCGTGCAGAACCGCGACCTGCCCGTCATCCAGGCCATCGCCCTCATCAGCGCCGTCGTCTACGTCATCTGCAACCTCGCCGCCGACCTCGGCTCCATGGCCCTCAACCCCAAGCTCCGCACCCGAGGAGGGAGGATCCGATGAGCGCGCTGAAGACGCCTGCCGCGGCCCCCGTTCCCGCACCGTCCGCCCGGTCAGGGGCCTCCGGCTCCGCCGCCCGCGCCTGGCGCACCGTACGCTCCTCCCGCCCCGCCGCCATCGGGCTCGCGATCGTCGCCGTCCACCTCGTGATCGCGCTGCTCGCCCCGCTGCTCACCCCGTACCACCCCACCGTCGGCGACGCCTCGCACGCGCTGCTCGGACCCGGCGCCGACCACTGGGCGGGCACCGACCAGTACGGGCGCGACGTGCTGACCCGGGTGGTGTACGGCGGGCGGTACGCGCTCGGCGTCTCCGTCACCGCGACCCTCATCACCATCGCGCTGGGCACCGTCCTCGGCTGCGCGGCCGCCCTGCGCGGCGGCTGGCTGGACGATGTGCTGATGCGGATCCTGGACGCGGTGCTGTCCATCCCCGCGATCCTCGTCCTGCTGGTCATCGTCACCGCGCTGGGCACCGGCTCCGGCGTCATCGTGCTGGCCATCGGCGTCATCTGCGTCCCCCAGGTGGTACGCGTCGTCCGCGGCGCCGCGCTCGCCGTCGTCCCCCAGGACTACGTCACCGCGGCGCGCGCCCGCGGCGAGAGCACCTGGGCGATCCTGCGGCGCGAGGTGCTGCCCAACATCATCGACGTGGTGTGCGTCGAATTCGCCATGCGCGCCTCGTGGGTCGTGCTGCTGATCTCCTCGCTGTCCTTCCTCGGCTTCGGCGCCGACCCGCCCACCCCCGACTGGGGCCTCATGGTCTCCGAGAACCGCACCGCCATCACCGTCGTGCCGATGGCCAGCCTCGCGCCCATCATCGCCCTGGCCACCCTCGTCGTCGGGCTCAACCTCGCCGCCGACGGCCTGTCCAAGGCCTGGGGCGTCGACCGCATCCGGGAGGGCTCCTGATGAGTGCCGTTGTCTCCGTGGCGGGCCTGGGGGTCGCCTACCGGTCCGGCGGGCGGGAGATCCCCGTCGTCCACGATGTCGGTTTCGAGCTGCTTCCCGGCCGGACCCTCGCCCTCGTCGGCGAGTCCGGCAGCGGCAAGTCCACCGTCGCCGCCACCCTGCTGGGCCATCTGCGGTACGGCTCGCGGCTCACGGGCGGCACGGTGCGGGTCGACGGGCACGACGTCTTCGCCCTTCCGGCGCGGGAGTTGCGGCGGCTGCGCGGCGGTACGGTCGCGATGATCGCCCAGAACGCGGGCCAGGCCCTCACCCCCTCCATGCGCATCGGGCGGCAGATCGCCGAAGCGGGCGGCGACGTGCCCGTCACCGACCTCCTCGAACAGGTCCGGCTGCCGCGCCCCGCCGAACTCGCCCGCCGCTACCCGCACGAACTCTCCGGCGGGCAGCAGCAGCGCGTCGCCATCGCCATGGCCATCGCCACCCGGCCCAAGGTGCTGGTGTTGGACGAGCCCACCACCGGACTCGACGTGCTCACCCAGCGCTCCGTCCTGGACCTGGTCGGCTCCCTGCGCGACGACCTCGGCCTCGCCGCCGTCCTCGTCAGCCACGACCTGGGTGTCGTCGCGCGGATGGCCGACGAGGTGTGCGTGCTCCGGTCGGGCCGGGTCGTCGAAGCCGCCCCCACCCGGAGGCTCTTCGCCGCCCCCGCCGACCCGTACACCCGCCGCCTGCTCTCCAGCGTTCCCCGGCTGACGGATGCCGGGCTCGCCCTCGTCGGCGAGGACGGGACGCGGGAGGTGCGTCCGAAGCGGCCGGTGCCGGACGATGCGGTTCCGTCTGTTGAGGTGCGGGACGTGACGATCGACTACGGCTCGTCCCGGGCCGTCGACGGTGTCTCCTTCCAGGTGCGGCGGGGTGAAGTGCTGGCCTTGGTCGGCGAGTCCGGCAGCGGCAAGTCCACCCTCGCGTGGGCCCTGGCCGGGCTGCGGGGGCCCTCGGGCGGTTCCATGACCCACGGGGACGGGGACTTGGGCGCTTCGGCGCGGCGGCGGCCGCTTGCGCTCCGGCGCAAGATCCAGCTCGTGTTCCAGAACGCCGATACGTCGCTCAACCCGCGGCGTTCGGTGGGTGACGCCGTGCGGCGGCCCCTGCGGTTCTTCGGGGCCGTGTCCTCGCGTGACGAGGCGGCTGCGAGGGCCCGCCGCCTCATCACCGACGTCCGCCTCGACGCCGACTTCGCCGACCGGCTCCCCGCGCAGCTCTCCGGCGGCCAGCGCCAGCGCATCGGCATCGCGCGGGCGCTGGCCGGTGAGCCGGACATCCTCATCGCGGATGAGATCACCACGGCGCTGGACGTGTCCGTGCAGGCCGATGTGCTGCGCCTGCTCGACGATCTGCGGCGGGAGCGGGACCTGGCCTGCCTCTTCATCAGCCACGACCTGGCGGTGGTGCGGGGGATCGCCGACCGGGTGGTGGTGCTGCGGCACGGGGTGGTGGTGGAGGAGGGGCCGACGGACGCGGTCTTCGCCGCCCCCGGCCACCCGTATACGCGGCAGCTGATGGCCGCCGCGCTGGAACCCGACCCGGACGCCGAACCTGTCGTTGAGGCGGCCGACGACTGGCAGGACGCCGCCGAGCCGGGGGACGTCTGGACCGACCTGGGCGGTGCCCACCGGGTGCGCAGGTGGCGGCCGGCGGATGGCTAGCCCCCACCCCGCCCCTTCCCGAAACCGGGGCGCGGCCCCGGACCCCGCGCGGGCCTGCGCCCCAGGGCGCACCCGCGGGCCCAGGCCCCGGGAGGGGCGTTGCCCCTTGAGGTCTCGTCGCCGGGTGCAGGCCGGTGCGTGGGTTGTGCCCACCCGTTCCTCCCCCAGCTACCGCTGGGAGGTGCCCCCTCTGCGGAACGATTGCCCACAACGTGGCGCACATCCGCCCCGCCGGGGGAGCGCGGGTCGGGGGCCCCGCCTACCAGCCCCTCCGGGCGTACCACCCAGCCCCTCCGGCGTTGGGGGAGTGGGGCTGGGGCGGACGTGCCCCAATCCCAGCCCCTCCGGCGTTTGAGGAGCGGGGTCCAGGGGCGGAGCCCCGGCGGGGGTTCGGGGGCGGAGCCCCCGCAACGGGGGTTCGGGGGCTT
>NZ_RIBZ01000652.1:0-5479 GCF_003721215.1 Streptomyces botrytidirepellens | reverse complement strand
TCCCAACAGGGCCCTTTTCGTATATGTCACTACCTCCCCGGTGAGGGGCCTCGGTGGCACTACCGGTAGAGTCATGGGGCATCATCGGCTGATTCCCTCACAGGAGGCCCCCGGGTGGAGGTTCAGGAGACACGGGTCCAGACGGATCGTGTACTCACCATCCCGAACATCCTCAGCACCGCGCGCCTCTTCGGCGTACCGCTTTTCCTGTGGCTGATCCTCCGGCCCGAGTTCGGCGGGCCCAAGAGCGACCTCTGGGCCCTGCTGGTGCTGGCGCTCAGCGGGGTGAGCGACTATCTGGACGGCATGCTGGCCCGTCGTTGGAACCAGATCAGCAGTCTGGGGCGGCTCCTCGACCCCGCGGCCGACCGGCTCTACATTCTGTCGACGCTCATCGGCCTCACGTGGCGGGACATCCTGCCGCTCTGGCTGCCCGTGGTTCTCCTCGCGCGCGAGGTCGTGCTCGTTGCGATGGTGTGGATCCTCCGGCGCCATGGCTATCCGCCGCCGCAGGTGAACTTCCTCGGCAAGGCGGCCACGTTCAACCTCATGTACGCCTTCCCCTTGCTCCTTCTGAGTGATGGAAGTGGCCCACTTCACACGACCGCCGCTATTTTCGGATGGGCGTTCGCCGGATGGGGTACAACACTCTATTGGTGGGCAGGAGTCCTCTACGTGGTTCAGGTCCGCCGACTGGTGAAGGCGGACGCCGCGGCCGACTGAGTTCGCCGTCGTGGGCAACCCAGGACCGGGTGCCCGTAGCGATTTCATGGGCCATCGGGCGTGCGCGGTCGGCATGACCGTCGTCTCTTTCGAGGAGGACGCTTCCGACATGAAGGCCGTCGTAATGGCAGGGGGCGAGGGAACTCGTCTGCGCCCGATGACCGCGACCATGCCCAAACCGCTGCTGCCCGTGGCCAACAGGCCGATCATGGAGCACGTGTTGCGGCTGCTCAAGCGGCATGGCCTGTCCGAGACCGTGGTGACCGTGCAGTTCCTCGCGTCTCTGGTCAAGAACTACTTCGGGGACGGCGAGGAGCTCGGCATGGAGCTCACGTACGCCAACGAGGAGAAGCCGCTCGGCACGGCGGGCAGCGTCAAGAACGCGGAAGAAGCCCTCAAGGACGACGCCTTTCTGGTGATCTCGGGCGACGCCCTGACCGATTTCGACCTCACTGAGCTCATCAATTTCCATAAGGAAAAGGGCGCGCTGGTCACGGTGTGCCTGACCCGGGTCCCCAATCCGCTTGAATTTGGAATCACCATCGTCGACGAGGCGGGCCAGGTCGAGCGCTTCCTCGAGAAGCCCACCTGGGGCCAGGTCTTCTCGGACACGGTCAACACCGGCATCTATGTCATGGAGCCCGAAGTCTTCGACTACGTCGAGCCGGATGTTCCCGTCGACTGGTCCGGTGATGTCTTCCCGCAGCTCATGAAGGAGGGCAAGCCCATCTTCGGCTACATCGCCGAGGGCTACTGGGAGGACGTCGGCACGCATGAGAGCTATGTGAAGGCCCAGGCCGATGTGCTGGAGGGGAAGGTCGAGGTCGAACTCGACGGTTTCGAGATCTCGCCCGGCGTCTGGGTCGCCGAAGGCGCGGAGGTGCATCCCGAGTCCGTGCTCCGCGGCCCGCTCTACATCGGCGACTACGCCAAGGTGGAAGCGGGCGCCGAGATCCGGGAGCACACCGTCGTCGGCTCCAACGTCGTCGTGAAGAGCGGCGCCTTCCTGCACAAGGCCGTCGTCCATGACAACGTTTACGTGGGCCAGCAGAGCAATCTGCGCGGCTGTGTGATCGGCAAGAACACCGACATCATGCGTGCCTCCCGCATCGAGGACGGGGCGGTGATCGGCGACGAGTGTTTGATCGGCGAAGAATCGATCGTTCAGGGGAACGTCCGGGTCTATCCGTTCAAGACCATCGAAGCGGGCGCGTTCGTCAACACCTCGGTCATCTGGGAGTCGCGGGGGCAGGCCCACCTCTTCGGGGCCCGGGGCGTGTCCGGGATCCTCAATGTGGAGATCACCCCCGAGTTGGCGGTGCGGCTGGCCGGTGCGTATGCCACGACCCTCAAGAAGGGCTCCACGGTCACCACGGCGCGCGACCACTCCCGCGGCGCCCGCGCCCTGAAGCGGGCCATGATCTCTGCCCTCCAGACCAGCGCCATCGACGTCCGGGACCTGGAGAACGTGCCGCTGCCGGTGGCCCGCCAGCAGACCGCCCGCGGTAGCGCCGGCGGCATCATGATCCGTACATCGCCCGGAGTCCCCGACTCCGTGGACATCATGTTCTTCGACGAGCGCGGCGCCGATCTGTCCGCCGGAGGCCAGCGCAAGCTGGACCGGGTCTACGCGCGCCAGGAGTACCGCCGGGCGTTCCCCGGGGAGATCGGTGACCTGAGCTTCCCGTCGAGCGTCTACGACTCGTACACGGGCTCGCTGCTGCGGTCCACGGACGTCAGCGGTATCGCCGAGTCCGGTCTCAAGGTCGTGGTGGACGCCGCCAACGGCAGCGCCGGACTCGTCCTCCCCAGCCTGCTGGGACGGCTCGGCGTGGACGCGCTGACGATCAACCCGGGGCTGAACGAGTCTCGCCCCACCGAGACCGCCGACGGCCGCCGCTCCGGGCTCGCCCGGCTCGGGGAGATCGTCGCCTCCGCCCGCGCGGCCTTCGGAGTCCGGTTCGATCCCGTCGGCGAGCGGTTCTCGCTCGTGGACGAGCGCGGCCGCATCGTGGAGGACGACCGGGCGCTGCTGGTGATGCTGGACCTGGTGGCCGCGGAGCGACGGAGCGGGCGGGTGGCGCTTCCGGTGACCACGACCCGTATCGCCGAGCAGGTCGCGGCGTACCACGGCACCCAGGTGGAGTGGACGACGACCGCGGCGGACGACCTGACCCGGGTCGCCCGGTCCGAGACGACCATCTTCGGCGGCGACGGCCGCGGCGGCTTCATCGTCCCCGAGTTCAGCAGCGTCTTCGACGGTACGGCCGCCTTCGTCCGGCTCATCGGCCTGGTGGCGCGCACCCAGCTGACGCTCAGCCAGATCGACGCGCGGATTCCGCGGGCCCATGTGCAGCGGCGCGACCTGGCGACCCCGTGGGCGGTCAAGGGCCTGGTCATGCGGCATGTGGTGGAGGCCGCCGGCGACCGGTCCGTGGACACCACCGACGGGGTGCGGGTCGTGGAGGCCGACGGCCGCTGGGTGATGGTGCTGCCCGATCCGGCCGAGGCCGTCACCCACCTGTGGGCGGAGGGCCCGGACGACGCGTCGGCGCAGGCGCTGCTCGACGAGTGGGCCGGTGTCGTGGACAGCGCGGGACGCTGATCCGGGACTCTTCCGACGGCTCTTGAACCCGTTTGAACACGTTGGGGCGCCCTCTCTCCGGCCCGGATCCGGCACGCCGGTGGGGCCATTGGGAGACGGCGCCCCCGACGTGCGACGATGTGCGGCATGTCGCAGCAGCCCCCCGTTCGGAGCACAGAAACGTCGAGCCCGCGCCCGCGCCTCGACGCGTCCATGTCGCTGCTGACCAACGTGATGGACCACAGCCTCGACGACGGCTACGCCGAGGCGGCCGCGCGGCGTGGCGAGACCGGCCGGTCCCGGCTGCCGCGCACCCTGCGCGGGCGGCTGACGATGGCCCTCGGCCTGGTGATGGTGGCGGTCGTGGTCACCATCGGGGCCGCCGAGGCCCGGATATCGGCGCCGACGCTGGCCAAGGAGCGGGGAGAACTCATCGACCGCATCGAGTCGGGGAACGCGAAGGCGGACGGGCTCGCCAAGAGCGTGGACAAGCTCCGGGGCGACGTGGGGGAGAAGCAGCGGCAGGCGCTCCAGCGGCACGGGGGAGCCAAGGGCGACCTGGTGGCGCTGCTCTCGGGGGCGACCCAGGTGTCCGGTCCCGGGGTCAAGCTGATGGTCAACGACGCCAAGCAGTCCGCGTCGGGGAGCGGCGGGGGTCCCAGGGAGAGCAACGACTTCTCCGATACGGGGCGGGTACGCGACCACGACATGCAGCGCGTCGTCAACGGCCTGTGGGAGTCGGGCGCGGAGGCCATCGCGATCAACGGACAGCGGCTGACGGCACTGTCGGCGATCAGGGCCGCGGGAGACGCCATACTGGTCGACAACAAGCCGCTGGCGCCGCCGTACACGGTGCTCGCGGTGGGGGACGGGCAGCGGCTGAGCACCGCTTTCCAGGACAGTGCCGATGGGCAGTACCTGCACGTGTTGCAGGAGAACTACGACATCCGCACGAGCATTTCCGCCCAGGACACGGTCCGGCTGCCTGCCGCGCCGAGCCTGATCGTACGTAGCGCAGAACCCATAGTCGGCGGTGCCGGCAAGGGTGGCACCGAAACAGGGAAGGGCACATCGTGATCGCCGTATTGGGCCTCATCGTGGGAGTCGTGGTCGGGCTTGTGGTCCGACCCGTGGTGCCGACGGTGGTCGAGCCCTATCTGCCGATCGCCGTCGTCGCGGCACTCGACGCCGTGTTCGGCGGCTTCCGGGCGATGCTGGACGGGATCTTCGACGACAAGGTCTTCGTCGTATCGTTCCTGTCCAATGTGGTGGTGGCCGCACTGATCGTCTTCCTCGGTGACAAGCTCGGCGTCGGCGCCCAGCTGTCCACCGGGGTCGTGGTCGTCCTCGGCATCCGCATCTTCTCCAACGCTGCCGCGATCCGTCGGCACGTGTTCCGGGCGTGAGGCCGATGACGACCGACGACACCCCAGAGAAGCCGGAGCGGCGCGAGACGCCGCGTGAATCGGAGCGGCCTGAGCAGGCCGAGCGGGCCGAGCAGGCTGGGAAGCCGGAGCAGCCCGGGGATTCCCGGCAGGCCCCGAACGCTGAGCGGCCCGCGGCGCCGCGCGAGTCCGAGCGGCCCGAGCAGGCCGAGAAGCCCCGGTCGGCCGAGTCGCCAGAGGAGCGGGACACGGCGGAGCCGCGCGACACGGCGGACGAGCCGCGGGACTCCGAGCGGCCCGGTGCAGCCGAGCGGCCGGGGGAATCGGTGCGGCCCGGCGGGTCGGTGCGGGGAAGTGGCCCCGAGAGCCCTGGTGACTCCGAGGAGCCTGCGAAGCCACGACAGCAGGGCGCGCCCGAGCGGCCCGCCGCCTCCGAGCGGCCCGGCGAATCAGCGCAGCAGAGCGCACCCGAGCGGCCCGCCGCGCCCGAGCGGTCCGCGAAGCCCCAGCAGCAGGACGTACCGGAGCGATCCGGGGCCTCCGAGCAGCCTGCGAAGCCACGACAGCAGGGCTCGCCCGAGCGGCCCGCCGCCTCCGAGCCGTCCGGGAAGCCGGGCGCAAAGGGCACGCCGGAGCAGCGGGCTGTCCCGCCGCGGCCGTCGCTTCCCAAGCCTCCGGAGAAGCGCGCGGAGGCCAGCGGGAAGCCCGAGCACCCCGAGACGGAGGAGCGGCGCAAGGCCGCCCCGCTGAAGCCCCCGGCGCCCCAGGCGACGCGCCCCGGGGCGGG
>NZ_RIBZ01000649.1:0-5456 GCF_003721215.1 Streptomyces botrytidirepellens | reverse complement strand
GTGCGCCGGTCGCCCACGGGTCGTCGGCCGGAGCGCCGCCGCCCTGCTGCTGACCGCCGCCGGGGCCACCGCCCCAGCCGCCGCCACCGCCGCCCTGGCCGCCACCGCCGCCGTAGCCACCCTGGCCACCGCGTCCGGTGGTCTTGGTGACCTTGGCCGTGGCGTTGCGCAGGCTGGCACCGACCTCGTCGACATCCAGCTCGTAGACCGTGCGCTTGATCCCCTCACGGTCCTCATACGACCGCTGCTTCAGCCGGCCCTGCACGATGACGCGCATACCGCGCTGAAGCGACTCGGCCACGTTCTCCGCGGCCTGCCGCCACACCGAGCACGTGAGGAAGAGGCTCTCGCCGTCCTTCCACTCGTTGGTCTGACGGTCGAACGTACGAGGAGTGGACGCGACACGGAACTTCGCGACCGCCGCACCGGAGGGGGTGAAGCGCAGCTCGGGGTCGTCGACGAGATTGCCGACGACCGTGATGACGGTCTCGCCTGCCATTGGGGAACCTCTCGGCGGGTACTGCTGGGCTGCTTGCTACTCGTTGCGATATGGCCCGGTGACCGTTGAACGCTTACGCGGTCAGTGGGTCTCGGGACGGAGGACCTTGGTCCGGAGGACCGACTCGTTCAGGTTCAGCTGGCGGTCGAGCTCCTTGACGACCGCCGGCTCGGCCTGCAGGTCGATGACCGAGTAGATGCCCTCGGGCTTCTTCTTGATCTCGTACGAGAGACGACGACGCCCCCAGGTGTCGACCTTCTCGACCTTGCCGTTGCCCTCACGGATAACGGAAAGGAAGTTCTCGATCAGCGGGGAGACAGCACGCTCCTCGAGATCGGGGTCGAGGATGACCATCACCTCGTAGTGACGCATGTGGAACCCACCTCCTTTGGACTCAGCGGCCACGGTCGTTCCGTGGCAGGAGGGTCGTGATGCGTTGTGCCGCGGCGTCTGTGCAGACACCACCGCAGACCGTACACAGTACCCGGCTCCTGCCTCCCGCTTGAAATCCGGGCGTCTTGGCCCGCAATCTGTACACATCGGGTGTGAGCGGCGTTACAGTTCGCCGCCCTGCCTTTATGTGCCTACCTGGAGGTGCCCCATGGCACAGGCAGCACGACCGCAGCACGGACTGCTCTCCTTCCTGGACACCGATGGCAAGGCTCATCCCCGCGAGAACGCCATCGCCGTGGCGACGCTGCTGATCGGTTTGATCTCCTTCGTCACGGCCTACTTCCCCGGCCTCCACCTGGTCAGCTCGTGGACCGGACTGATCGGCATGCTCGGCGGGGCATGGGGCCAGCTGATCTCCGCGACCACCGGAGAGCGGTTCCTGCTGATCATCGGGCTCGGTGCCTCGGGCGTCGGCTTCTACCTCGGGATGGCGCACGGCGGGCTCTTCGGCGGGCTGCTGGGCTGACTCCCCGAGGGCGGGTTGGCCCCGGGCCCAAACGGGGCGCGCCCCGGTCGCAGTAGGCTTCGGCGCGAGAGCCGGAGCCCCGACCCTGGGGACAAACCTGCCGAGGAGCGCCCCGCAATGAGCCTGACCCTGAGGACGATCAGCCGAGAGCAGCATCTGGCGTACATCCAGAGCCTGCCGTCGGCAAGCCACATGCAGGTCCCGGCATGGGCTGACGTCAAGTCGGAGTGGCGCTCGGAGAACCTCGGCTGGTTCGACGCCACCGGCCAGTTGGTCGGCGTCGGCCTCGTTCTCTACCGCCAACTGCCCAAGATCAAGCGCTATCTCGCCTACCTCCCCGAGGGCCCGGTCATCAACTGGTACGCGCCCAACCTGGAGGAGTGGCTGCGCCCGATGCTCGCGCATCTCAAGCAGCAGGGCGCCTTCTCCGTGAAGATGGGCCCGCCGGTCATCATCCGCCGCTGGGACGCCGCCGCGATCAAGTCCGGTATCCAGAACCCGGATGTGAAGCGGCTGCGCGACGTCGAGGCCACCCATATCGAGCCGCGGGCCTTCGAGGTCTCCGACCGGCTGCGGCGGATGGGCTGGCAGCAGGGCGAGGACGGCGGCGCGGGCTTCGGAGACGTCCAGCCGCGGTACGTCTTCCAGGTGCCCCTGGAGAACCGCTCCCTGGAGGACGTCCACAAGAGCTTCAACCAGCTGTGGCGCCGCAACATCAAGAAGGCCGAGAAGGCGGGCGTCGAGGTCGTCCAGGGCGGCTACGAGCACCTGGGCGAGTGGCAGCGGCTCTACGAGATCACCGCGGAGCGCGACCACTTCCGGCCCCGCCCGCTCAGCTACTTCCAGCGCATGTGGACGGCCCTCAACACCGAGGACCCCAACCGGATGCGGCTGTACTTCGCCATGCACGAGGGCGAGGCGGTGGCGGCCGCCACGATGCTGGTCGTCGGCGGCCACGTCTGGTACTCCTACGGTGCCTCCGCCAACCACAAGCGCGAGGTCCGGCCCTCGAACGCGATGCAGTGGCGGATGCTCCGCGACTCGTACGCGCTCGGCGCGACCGTCTACGACCTCCGCGGCATCTCCGACTCGCTCGACGAGACCGACCATCTCTTCGGCCTGATCCAGTTCAAGGTCGGCACCGGTGGGCAGGCTGCCGAATACCTCGGTGAGTGGGACTTCCCCCTCAACAAGCTGCTCCACAAGGCGCTCGACATCTACATGTCCCGCCGCTGACCCTGTTTGCCTGATCCCCCGCAAAAGCTGCATACCTCGAATACACCGCGGCAACGAGAAAGGTTCCGGGACCGGCCAATGGCGCTCACCCTCTACGTCGACACCGCGCGCTGGCGGGCGCACCAGCAGATGGTCATCCAGCAGTTCCCGGGGATAGTCCCGGTCTGCAAGGGCAACGGCTACGGCTTCGGCCATGAACGGCTGGCCGAGGAAGCCGCCCGCATCGGCGCCGACGTCCTCGCCGTGGGCACCACGTACGAGGCCGCCCGGATGAAGGACTACTTCAGCGGCGACCTGCTCGTCCTCACCCCCTTCCGCCGCGGGGAGGAGCCGGTGCCGCTGCCGGACCGGGTGATCCGGTCGGTCTCGTCCGTCGACGGCGTCTACGGCCTGGTGAACGCGCGTGTCGTGATCGAGGTCATGAGCAGCATGAAGCGGCACGGCGTCACCGAGGAGGACCTGCCCAAGCTGCACGCCGCGATAGAGAACGTGCGGCTGGAGGGGTTCGCCATCCACCTCCCGCTCGACCGGACCGACGGCATCGACGCGGTCGAGGAGGTCATCGGGTGGATGGACCGGCTGCGCGCGGCGCGGCTGCCGCTGCACACCATGTTCGTCAGCCACCTCAAGGCGGACGAACTGGCGCGGCTACAGCAGCAGTTCCCGCAGACCCGGTTTCGTGCGCGCATCGGCACCCGGCTGTGGCTGGGTGACCACGAGTCGACGGAGTACCGGGGCTCGGTGCTCGACGTCACCCGGGTCGCCAAGGGCGAACGCTTCGGCTACCGCCAGCAGAAGGCCGCCTCCGACGGCTTCCTGGTGGTCGTCGCGGGCGGCACCTCCCACGGCGTCGGCCTGGAGGCGCCCAAGGCGCTGCACGGGGTGATGCCCCGCGCCAAGGGGGTCGCCCGCGCCGGTCTCGCGACCGTCAACCGCAACCTCTCGCCCTTCGTCTGGGCGGGCAAGCAGCGGTGGTTCGCCGAACCGCCGCACATGCAGGTGTCCATCCTGTTCGTGCCGGGCGATGTCACGGCACCGCAGGTGGGGGATGAGCTGGTGGCCCATCTGCGCCACACCACGACGCAGTTCGACCGCCTCTTCGACCGCTGAGCCCCGTCGCCGCAGGTGGGCTCCCGCGGGGAGCTCACTTGCGGCCGGTGCCCCAGTCCGTGAGCGCCGCGCCCTCGTACTGCGCCGTGCGCCGCGCCTCTCCCAGCACGAACGCGTCCGGCGCCCGGTCGAGCACGCCGCCCGACGGGTCGTCCGAGCCGTCCCGGCGCACCGGATCCCGGTCCGGTACCAGCGCGTCCCGCACGACCATCGCGCACAGGAAGAGCGTTCCCGCGAAGTGCAGCGCGGTCGCGAGCTGGTAGCCCTCGGGCGGCAGCCCCCGGTGCTGATCACCGCTGTTGGTGTACGCGAGGTACATCCAGATCCCGAGGAAATACATCACCTCGCACGCCTGCCACACCAGGAAGTCCCGCCAGCGCGGCCGCGCCAGCGCGGCGAGCGGAATCAGCCACAGCACGTACTGCGGTGAGTAGACCTTGTTGGTGAGCACGAAGGCCGCGATGACCAGGAAGGCGAGCTGGGCGAAGCGCGGCCGCCGCGGGGCGCACAGGGCGAGGGCCGCCACTCCGGCGCACGCCAGCAGCATGAGGATCATGGCGTAGGTGTTGACGTCGTCCATGGGGTTGCCGGTGCGCTGCGAGATGATCAGCCAGAGCGACCCGAAGTCGACCGGGCGTTCCTCACTGAACGTGTAGAACTGCTTCCACCCCTCGCGGATGTGCAGCCCCCCGCCCTGCGTAGTGATCATCACGGGCACGTTCACCACCAGCCAGGAGGCCGCCGCGCCGCCCGTCGCCGCCCAGAAGGCGCGCCACCGGCCCGCGCGCAGGCACAGCACCAGCAGCGGTCCGAGCAGCAGCACCGGGTAGAGCTTCGCGGCCGTCGCGAGGCCGAGCAGCACACCGGCGGCCAGCGGGCGGCTGCGGGACCACATGAGCATGGCGGCGGCCGTGAGGGCGACCGCGAGGAGGTCCCAGTTGATCGTGGCGGTGAGCGCGAAGGCGGGGGCCAGCGCGACGAGCAGCGCGTCCCAGGGGCGGCGGCGGTGCGTACGGGATACGCAGACCGCGATGACCGCGGTGCAGGCCATGAGCAGGGCCGTGTTGGCCAGCCAGTAGACCTGTTCGCGGCTCTGGAGGTCGCCGCCGTGCGGGGTGAGCCAGGAGGCGACCTCCATCAGGAGTCCGGTGAGGACCGGGTACTCCAGGTACTCCATCCCGCCGGAGACGCTGTCCGGTATCCGGTTGAAGTACGGGACGAGATCATTGGCGAAGCCGCGGCCGTTGTAGAGGTGCGGTATGTCGGAGTAGCAGGCGTGGGTGTACTGGGCAGTGGCGCCGTAGAACCAGCCGCCGTTGTAGCAGGGCAGCTTCTGCACCATGCCCAGGGCGAACATTCCGATGGCGACGAGGGCGATGATCCGCACCGGGGTCCACCAGCTCGTGCCCAGCAGCGCCCGGCGTCCGACGGGGCCGCCGATCAGCTCGCTGCCGGCCGCGGCGACCGAATCCTCCGTGGTCGGCCGTACGGGCTGGGCCTGTGGATCCTCGCGCACGCTCATGGGGCCCATCCTGCCGTACGAGCCGGGCGGGAGGAGTGAGGACCGGCTCAGCGGCCCGCTGAGCGCCTCGGAACGTCCCGGCCGCCTGGGGACCGCGCACCCGTCCGTGAGGCGGGCAGAGCGCCGCAGAGGCCCGCGAACGGCGGCGGCCGCGCCGGAGCGGGATGCTC
>NZ_RIBZ01000648.1:0-5423 GCF_003721215.1 Streptomyces botrytidirepellens | reverse complement strand
GAACCCGGAAGCTAAGCCTTTCAGCGCCGATGGTACTGCAGGGGGGACCCTGTGGGAGAGTAGGACGCCGCCGAACAATCTTTAGCCTCGGTCCCGAGCATTTCATGCTCGGGACCGAGGCATTTTTGCGTTCAGCGCCAGGTTCCCAATCGAACTGATGTATCACCGGATCGAGTGAAACGGGACTGCGCCCCTGGCGTGGCGAGTGCGGGACCGCCCAGAATCGCCAGCAGGAGGGGTGAGGAGAAGCGGGGGATTGCCATGGGGCTGCTGCGAGGGGTGCAGGCCGGGAGGGCGGTGGAGGTGGCGTCAGGGCCCGTTATGGGGCCGGCTCTGACGCCATCATCCGCCGCCGTCACCACATCAGTTGCCGGAGGCGGCGGCACGGGCGAGTTCGAGGTCGAGTGCCTCGCGGCGGATGCGCTGGTCCATGTAGAGAAGAGCGGTCACACCGGCGCTGATCGGAAAGGTGATGGCCGAGCTGATCACCCCGCCGATGCCGACGACGATCAGAAAGGCCCAGCCGACGGAGACGGACTCCCCGGACAGGTAGTCGATGGCGCTGTCCCCGCCGAACGCCATCGCGACGGCGCTGGTCGGTACCTCGACGATGGCGGCCACGAGGAAGACCAGCACGATGGACAGGAGTTGGATGCCGAAGACGCGCCACCACGCGCCGCGTACGAGCTTGGCGGAGCGGCGCAGGGCAGAGATGATTCCCTGCTTCTCCAGCATCAACGCGGGGGCGGCGAGGCTGAAGCGGACCCAGAGCCAGATGGCGACGCCCGTTCCGGCGAGCGCTCCGAGCGAGGCGAGCGCCGCGCCTTCGCTGCCCACGCCGACCGCGGCGAGGAGCATCCCCGGCGCCATGCCCAGGCCGATGACGGCCGCGGCGATGGTGGGGATGAGCAGGAGCAGACCGCACAGCTGAAGCAGGCGCGGCCGGGCGCCGTCCCAGGCCTCGCCGGTGGACACGGGGCGGCCGAGGACCGCCCGGGCGGTGACCATGGTCAGCAGGGCGGTGGTGACGATGGTGCCCAGCACGCCGACGAGCATGGTGACCGAGCTGCTGCCCAGGGCGTTGCGAACGGCCTCCAGGGCCTCCGCGAGCGTGGGGTCCGGCTTGTCGACCGCGCCGGTCCCGGAGGTGGTGCGGAACCACAGACCGGTGACGACGGTGATCAGTCCCTGGGTCACTACCGAGACCGCGAGCGAGATGCCGAGGACCGTGCGCCAGTGGGCGCGCATGGTGGCGACCGCGCCGTCGAGGATCTCGCTCACGGCGAGCGGCCGCAGCGGGATGACGCCGGGGCGGGGCGCGGGCGGCGGCTGTCGCCAACCGGCTCCCCAGCCGCCGCCGTTCGCCGGTCCGGCCGGGTGCGGGGGCGGCGTGGTGACGCCGCCGTGGGGGGCCGTCCAGTGTCCGGCGGGCGGTTGCTGCTTGGCCCAGGTGGCGCCCCGCGCAGGCCGCTCCGGCGCGGGGTGGTCGACGGGCTCGTTCGGCTGCTGACTGCCGTGATCGGGCTCGTCGGAAGGGGACGATCCGGGCGGAGCCCAGCCCGGAGAGTTGTTCATCGTCGCTCCGTAGGTCGTTCGTTGGCCGGTCGCCGATGGGGTGACGGCCGCTTCGTAGCCATCGTGCCACGGTGTGTTGTGGTTCGTACCGGTCGCCGGGGCGGGCTGACCACTTCATTAGTCGGTGCCGCAGGGGGCAGACTGGGCGGATGGCTGATGAGCACCGGGAGTCCCCGGAAGGCGCCGCAGCGCCCACTGCTTTCGCACTGCGCTGGGAGGAACCACCGGAGGGGCCCGTGGTGGTGCTCCTCGACCAGACCCGGCTTCCCGCCGAGGAGGTCGAGCTGGTGTGCACCGATGTGCCGATGCTGGTGGAAGCGATCCGCTCGCTCGCGGTACGAGGAGCCCCGCTGCTCGGCATCGCCGGGGCTTATGGGGTCGCCCTCGCCGCGGTGCGCGGTTTCGATGTGGACGAGGCCGCCGAGTCGCTCGCCCATGCCCGTCCCACCGCCGTCAACCTCGGCTATGGCGTGCGGCGGGCCGCCGCCGCGTACCACGCGGCGGTCCGGGACGGGGCGGACCCCGAGCGGGCCGCTGCGGCCGCGCTCGCCGAGGCCCGCACCCTGCACGGTGAGGACGCCGAGGCCAGCGAGCGGATGGCCGGGCACGGCCGGGCGCTCCTCGATGAGCTGCTTCCCGCGGGGGGCTACCGCATCCTCACCCACTGCAACTCCGGCGCGCTGGTCTCCGGCGGTGAGGGCACCGCCCTGGCCGTGGTCAAGGCGGTGCACCGGGCCGGGCAGCTGCGGCGGCTCTGGGTGGACGAGACCCGTCCGCTGTTCCAGGGGTCTCGCTTGACGGCGTACGAGGCGGCCCGGGCGGGGATGGCCTACACGCTGCTCACCGACAACGCGGCGGGGTCGCTGTTCGCGGCCGGGGAAGTGGACGCGGTCGTGATAGGCGCGGACCGGATAGCCGCGGACGGTTCGGTGGCCAACAAGGTCGGCAGCTATCCGCTCGCGGTGCTGGCCCGCTACCACCATGTGCCGTTCATCGTGGTGGCCCCGACCACCACGGTGGATCCGGACACCCCCGACGGGGCGGCGATCGAGGTCGAACAGCGGCCCGGACACGAGGTGACGGACGTCATACTGCCGCATGCTCCGGCCGCCCCCGGTGCCGAGGCGGCGCTGGGAGTGCCGGTGGCCCCACTGGGCACGCAGGCGTTCAACCCGGCCTTTGACGTCACACCGCCGGAGCTGGTCACCGCGATCGTCACCGAGCGTGGTGTGGTCGCTCCGGTCACCGAGGGGGGTATCGCGGAGCTGTGCGACAGGTCACGATCAGGTAATGGGATGATGGCCTCATGAAGGGACGCGTCCTTGTCGTCGACGACGACACCGCACTGGCAGAGATGCTCGGCATCGTGCTGCGCGGCGAAGGCTTTGAACCGTCGTTCGTCTCGGACGGCGACAAGGCTCTTGCCGCCTTCCGCGAGGCCAAGCCGGATCTGGTGCTGCTCGATCTCATGCTGCCCGGACGGGACGGGATCGAGGTCTGCCGGCTGATTCGGGCCGAGTCCGGGGTGCCGATCGTCATGCTCACCGCCAAGAGCGACACGGTCGACGTGGTGGTCGGGCTGGAGTCCGGTGCCGATGACTACATCGTCAAGCCGTTCAAGCCGAAGGAGCTGGTGGCCCGGATCCGGGCGCGGCTGCGGCGGTCCGAGGACCCGACGCCGGAGCAGCTGACGATCGGCGATCTGGTGATCGACGTCGCCGGGCACTCGGTGAAGCGGGACGGGCAGTCGATAGCGCTGACCCCGCTGGAGTTCGATCTGCTGGTGGCCCTGGCCCGTAAGCCGTGGCAGGTGTTCACCCGCGAGGTGCTGCTGGAGCAGGTCTGGGGCTATCGGCACGCGGCCGATACCCGGCTGGTCAACGTCCATGTGCAGCGGCTGCGGTCCAAGGTCGAGAAGGACCCGGAGCGGCCGGAGATCGTGGTGACCGTGCGCGGCGTCGGCTACAAGGCCGGGCCCAGCTGAGATGACGGGTGGCGGCACGGCTCCGCGGCCCCAGGGTTCGGGAGGCGGGGCGCCGGAGGGCGGCCGGGTGGGACGGCCCGACCCGGCGGGTGACATTCCGCTGCTCCGGAGGCTGTGGAGCGGCGGGCATCTGCTGCCCGACGGCGCCTCCGGCGGACCGGCCCATCCCTTGATCCGGCTGTTCGGGCGGTGGGTGCGCCGTCCGCTGCTGCCCGCTGCCCGGCTGTGGCGGCGGAACATTCAGCTGCGGGTGGTGGCCACCACGCTGCTGATGTCGCTCGGCGTGGTGATCCTGCTCGGCCTGGTCGTCATCGGCCAGGTGCGCAACGGTCTGCTGGACGCCAAGCGGCATGCCGCGCAGGGCCAGGCCGTCGGCGGGTTCGAGGTGGCCGAGCAGATGGCCGACCGTAAGAGCGACACCGGTGGCCAGGACGGTGCGGGCCCCGGCAGCCGCGGCGCCCAGGACGCGGGGGCGTGGCTGAACGCGCTGGTGGAGCAGTTGGCCAGCGGCGGCAAGGGCGCGTACTCGGTGGTCGCGCTCAGCTCCGACTCCGGGGAGACGCCCTATGTGGCCAGCCGCGGCCCCCGGGCCTCCGGCGACGTCAAGGCGGACAGCGTGCCCGCCGACCTGCGGCAGCGGGTGGACGAGGGCCGGACGGCCCCGTACGAGCAGTACGGGCGGATCGAGCACCTCGGCTCCGGCGACAGCGAGGCCGCGCTGATCATCGGCAAGCGGCTGGACGACAACCACGGCGACGCGTATCAGCTGTACTACCTCTTCCCCTTCACCCAGGAGGAGAAGTCGCTGAGCCTGGTGAAGGGCACGCTGGCCACGGCCGGGGTGTTCGTGGTGGTGCTGCTCGGAGCCATCGCCTGGGTGGTGGTGCGGCAGGTCGTCACGCCGGTGCGGATGGCGGCCGGGATCTCCGAGCGGCTGGCGGCCGGTCTGCTCCAGGAGCGGATGAAGGTCACCGGGGAGGACGACATCGCCCGCCTCGGCGAGGCGTTCAACAAGATGGCCCAGAACCTCCAGCTCAAGATCCAGCAGCTGGAGGAGCTGTCGCGGATGCAGCGGCGGTTCGTCTCGGACGTCTCCCATGAGCTGCGGACGCCGCTGACGACCGTGCGGATGGCGGCGGACGTCATCTACGAGGGGCGCGAGGACTTCGATCCGATCACGGCGCGCTCCGCCGAGCTGCTGTGGGGCCAGGTCGACCGCTTCGAGTCGCTGCTCTCCGATCTGCTGGAGATCAGCCGGTTCGACGCGGGCGCGGCCGCCCTGGAGGCCGACCAGATCGATCTGCGCGATGTGGTGAACCGGGTGGTCGACGGGGCCGAGCCGCTGGCCGACGCCAAGGGCACCCGGATCCTGGTGCGGGGCGCCGAGGCGCCGGTGATCGCGGAGGCGGACGCCCGCAGGGTGGAGCGGGTGCTGCGCAATCTGGTGGTCAACGCCGTGGAGCACGGCGAGGGCCGGGACGTGGTGGTGCGGCTCGCGGCGGCGGGCGGCGCGGTCGCGGTGGCCGTGCGGGACTACGGGGTGGGTCTGAAGCCCGGCGAGGCGACGCGGGTGTTCAACCGCTTCTGGCGGGCCGATCCGGCGCGCGCCCGGACGACGGGCGGTACCGGCCTCGGGCTGTCGATCGCGGTGGAGGACGCGCGGCTGCACGGCGGCTGGCTCCAGGCGTGGGGCGAGCCCGGTGGCGGTTCGCAGTTCCGGCTGACGCTGCCGCGCGCCGCGGGCGATGTGCTGCGCGGTTCGCCGATCCCGCTGGAGCCCGACGACTCCCGGCGCAACCGGCAGCCGGCCGACGGCGGGCAGGCGCAGCCCGCGGCGGAGCGGCTGGCCTCGGTGCCCGCGCAG
>NZ_RIBZ01000647.1:0-5398 GCF_003721215.1 Streptomyces botrytidirepellens | reverse complement strand
GGACCCAGCTCGGGCGGCAGCGCACCGGGCTGGGCCCGGTCGGCCGCCGCCGGTGGCAGCGCGAACGGGGACCGTGCCACGCCGGGTTCCCCCGCGGCCTGCGGCTGGGGCTGCGCCTGGCGTTGGGGCTGCGGCTGGGGCTGGCCCTGCTCCGGCACCGACCGGTTCGGCGCCTCGGACAGGGGACGCCGGGCGCGGCGGCGCCCGGTGGGCTGGCCCGCCTGCTCGCCCTCGGTGGAGTCCTGGGGAGCGTCGCCCCACGCGGGCTGCTGCTGTTCCGGGGTGCGGGCGGCGGGGAGCGCGGGCATGGCGGACTCGCCAGGACCGGCCGCGCCCGACCCGTTCCCGGCGGGCCCGTTCGCGTCGGCCGCCGCCGGAGGCAGGGCGAACGGGGAGCGGCCTCCGTTCTGGCCGCCCTGCTGGGCCTGGGCCGGATATGGACCCCCGGCCTCCTGGGCCGGGGAGCCGCGCCGCCGACCGCCCGCGGCCTGGGGCTGCGGCTGAGCGGCCATGCCCTGCGGCGGTACGACGCCCATCGCGGCGGGGCCGACCGGCTGCGGACCACGCTGATCGTGCGGACCCTGCTGACCGGCAGCAGTACCGGCACCGGCGCCCTGGCCGTCCGTACCGTCGCCCGCGACCGCCGACGGGGCCTCCTCGGGCGCCGGGCGCGCCCGGCGCCGCCCGGTCGGCCGCGGCTGGTCCTGCTGACCCGGCCCGTTCTGCTGCTGCGGATCGGTACCGGCTTCCGCGGGGAGCGCGGTGGATGCGGAACGGTTCTGCGCGCCGCTCGTGTCCGCCGCCGGGCTGCCGCCCTGTGGATCGCCGGAGCCGGGGGTGCCGTTCGCATCGCCGTCCGCGCCGCCACCGGACGTGCTCGTGGACGCGCCGGTTCCGCCGCCCGAGGTGCCCTGGCCCTGCGTGCCCTGCGTGCCCTGCATACCGTCCGCGCTCCCGGACACCGCCGGGGCGTCCGCCTTCGCGCGCTCCTGGTCCGCGGCCGCCGCCGAGATCGGCACCTCCAGGACATAGGCGTGCCCGCCCATGCCCGGCATCTCGTGCGTCTGGAGCACACCGCCGTGCCGGCGCACGATCCCGCGCACGATCGGCTCGTGCACCGGGTCGCCGCCCGCGTACGGCCCGCGGACCTCGAACCGTACGACGTTGCCGCGCTGCGCCGCCGCGACCACGATCGTCGAGTCCCCGGACGCGCCGCCCCCGCCCGAGGCCGTCTTGCCGGTCGAGTCGACCCCGGCCACGTCCGCGATCAGATGGGCGAGCGCCTGGGCCACCCGCTGCGGGTCGACTTCGGCCTCGATCGGCGGGGCGTGCACGGCGAACTGCGCGCGCCCCGGGCCGATCAGCTCGACCGCGCCCTCGACACCGGCCGCCACGACCTCGTCCATCGAGACCGCGCACCGGGCCAGCTGCTCGCCGTCCGCGTCGAGCCGCTGATAGCTCAGGACGTTGTCGACGAGGGTGGTCATCCGGGTGTACCCGGCGGCCAGGTGGTGCAGGATCTGGTTGGCCTCGGGCCACAGCTGCCCGGCCGGGTCGTCGGCCAGGACGCCGAGTTCGCTGCGCAGCTCCTGGAGCGGACCGCGCAGCGACTGGTCCAGCACCGCGAGCAGCTGGCCGTTGCGGGCGGCGAGCGCGTCCAGCCGCTCCGCGTACGTCTGCCGCTCCCGGTCGAGCTGCCCCTGGAGCTCCTCCATCGCCTTGGCGTGCTCGTCGCGGAGCTCCTCCAGCTCCTTGCCGTGCTGCGCCGTGAGGCTCTCCACCTCCTCGGCGTGCTTCGAGACGAGGGCTTCCTCGGCGCGCCGGTCGGTGAAGGTCATGACGGCGCCGACGAGTTGCTCGCCGTCCCGTACGGGCGCGGTCGTCAGGTCGACCGGTACCGCGCTCCCGTCCTTGGCCCACAGCACCTGGCCGCGCACCCGGTGCTTGCGGCCGGAGCGCAGGGTGTCGGCGAGCGGGGACTCCTCGTACGGGAAGGGGGAACCATCCGGGCGCGAGTGGTGTACAAGAGAGTGAAGTTCCTGACCGCCCAGGTCACTGGCCCGGAAACCGAGGATCTGCGCCGCGGCCGGGTTGACGAGGACCACCTTGCCCTCGGTGTCCACGCCGACCACGCCCTCCGCCGCCGCGCGCAGAATCATCTCGGTCTGGCGCTGCTGGCGGGCGAGTTCGGCCTCGGTGTCGAGCGTCCCGGTCAGGTCCCGGACGATGAGCATCAGCAGCTCGTCGCCCGTATAGCTGTACTGATCGGCGTACGGAGTCCGCCCGTCCTCCACGTTCGCGCTGGTCACCTCAACGGGGAACTGGGTCCCGTCGGTGCGCCGCGCGATCATCCGGGTCGGCTTGGTGCCGCTGGTCCGTTCCGCGTCCGCGGGCCTGCGCATCGACCCGGGGATCCGATTGGGATCGAAGGAGGGGAGGAGATCGAGCAGACCACGACCCACGAGTGCGGTGCCCGGCGTCTCGAAGGACTCCAGCGCGATGTGGTTGGCGTTGACGATCGTGCCGTTGCAGTTGACCAACAGCAGCGCGTCGGGAAGGGCGTCGAGTATCGCTGCGAGGCGAGCAGCGCCTCGGGATGGCCTGCTGCTCACGACGACGCTTCCTCCCTGACTTACCGCACCTTGCTGACACCCGCGGTCATTGTGCCGCCCGTCCGTGGAGTGTCTCAGGGGAGTCTACGGGCACCAAGGGCGGGCGCGGCGGTAGATGAGAGGGAGGTCGCAGCACGACGTGCGCGTCTCGGCGCACGCCCGGACAAACCTCTCGGCCCCCTCTGCCGCACACTCCCGGCCCAATCCCCAGGTCAGCTCCCAGGCAGACGCAAAACGATCGAGAAACGGTTCCACCGGGCGATTTCACACCCGTTCGTTCGCGTGAAGCGAGCATGGACGGGACGGCCCGCCCAGTGCCCCCGCACGGTCGCCGTGGCCTCCCCGCCGTACTGACCCGTGCACATCGCCCCGGGCGGCACCGGCGCGAACGGATCCCGGCCCCACTCGGTCTGCGCGTCCAGCTGGCGGCAGGCGGCCCGGGCCCGGGGGTGCGTCCCGCCGGTGGGGTGGCACGCCAGCACGTACCGCACGGTGTCGACGTGCCGGCCCGTCTCGCTCACCCTGATGACGAGACGGTCGGAACTCTCTCCGTCGTACGACATCGGCAGCGGCAGCGGCGTGGCCCCCGCGGGGCTCAGCGCGGCCACGGTGGCGGCGACAGCGGCGGCGGTGGTGACGGCGAGGCGATGCAGCAGGGGCATGTCAGTACTCCTGGTGTGATCGGACCGGGGCGCGCTGCCCCTGCCCCTGCTAACGCGCCTCCGCCGTGCGCGTTGCGCCGCCATATGGGCATTGCGCGCCCAAAGAGCTTTGCGGTCCTGCCCGCCTGCCGAGTACCGTAGGCCGCGATTGGTGACATCCCACTGGGCTGTGACATCATCTGCACACACCACATCGCGCTCGCGCGGCACGGTGTGCTGGAGGCTTCGCCTAGTCTGGTCTATGGCGCCGCACTGCTAATGCGGTTTGGGCCCTAAAGCCCATCGAGGGTTCAAATCCCTCAGCCTCCGCTTCTCGAGAGCCCCGGTCGATCGCGACCGGGGCTCTTGTGCGTACGCCCTCCGAGTGACGAACCCCCTCCGCAGCGTCACCCCGCCGAGGCACCCCGCCGACCCACCCCGCGCCGCGCTGCCCGGGTCTCCTCCCCTGTCGCCACGACGGGCCTCACGAGCCTCAAAACAGGTATTTGCCCAGGTCAGAGCGGGTGAGGGAAACGGATTTCGCGTGACGGCGCAGGTCATGTAATGTTGTCCCCGCAACGCCGACCGGCAAGAAAAACCGCCGGGAAGCCAAGCGCTCGTAGCTTAACGGATAGAGCACTTGACTACGGATCAAGAGGTTGCAGGTTCGAATCCTGCCGAGCGCGCAGCAGCTCAGAGGCCCCTTCCGAACATCGGAAGGGGCCTCTGGCGTATGTGCTGACGTCAACGGTGACGGCAACCGCCGCGGGGCGGGCCGCCGTCACTCTGGTGCCGGTGGCGGGGCCTGAGTAGGGTCCGCCGCATGGGAGTGAACTTCAACGATCACTACCATCCGCTGCTGCTGAAGCAGGTGCCGAACGGGGCGCGGACGGCGCTGGATGTCGGATGCGGGACGGGGCGGTTCGCGCGGCTGCTCGTGGGGCGGGGGCTGGACGTCGAGGGGGTGGACGCCGACGCGGGCGTCATCGCGGCGGCGCGGGGGGCCGGGGGCGGCCCCCGGTACCGGCAGGTCGATGTGCGCGATGCGCACCTTCCGGATGGCCACTACGGCTTCATCTCGTGCATCGCCAGCCTCCACCACATGCCGTTCGAGACGGTGCTGACGTTGCGGAGGGCCCTTGCGCCGGGCGGTGTACTGGCGGTGCTGGGGCTCTATCCGGTCAGGACGGTGACGGACTTCGTGTGGGCCCTCCCCGCGCGGTCCCTCCTCAAGGCCGACCGGCTGTTGAGCAGGCGCCGTGTTGCTCCAGCGGTGCAGGTCCCCATCGTCTGGCCGCCGCCGCTGTCCTACGCCGAAACGCGCGCCGAAGCCGCTCGCCTCCTGCCCGGTTCGACGGTGCGCCGTCTGCTGCTCTGGCGGTATCTGCTGGTGTACCGGGCTTAGGGGGTGAAGGCGAGGTCGGCGGCGCGGGCGATGATCTCGATCTCGTCGCCCAGCGCCCATTCGGCGACGCGCGACGCCATCGCCGCCGGTACGGCGTCGCTGATGTCCGCCGCCGCCGGGATGTCGTACGTCGCGTGGGCGTCGTGGGGCAGGACCACCCGGTAGCCCAGCTCCAGGGCCGTGCGCGCTGTCGCGCTGACGCACATCTCGGACATCACCCCGCACACGGCCAGGTCCCGTACGCCGCGCCCGGTGAGCAGATCGCCCAGTCCCGTCTCGTAGAAGCCGTCGTCGTCCGTCTTGCGGATCACGACCTCGCGGTGGCTTTCGCGGACCGGCAGGTGCAGTTCCCAGCCCGGGGTCTTCGGTTCGTCGGGCGCGCCCGCGGGGCCGTCGTTCTGGAGGTGGACGATGAGCGAGCCACCGGCGCGTGCCCGGGCGATCAGGTCGGTGACCCGGTCGAGGAGCCGGGGTGCCTCGGGAACCGCGTCGGGGCCCGCGACGAAGGCGGACTGGACGTCGACCACGATCAGGGCCTGGGCGGGCGGCACGGGGTGTGGGGTCATGGAGGGATTGTTCCGGACGGTCCCGCGACCAGGGCAGGGGCGGGGCGTTAGCGATGCGTTAGTGGCGTGCCACTGCGGTGTTAACAGGGCACTAGCTGTGTTGTCCGAAGAGGTTGGTGATGCGGCTGGCTGGGGTGTGGCCGCTGATTCCGGTGTGGGGTCGGTGGTAGTTGT
>NZ_RIBZ01000654.1:0-5395 GCF_003721215.1 Streptomyces botrytidirepellens | reverse complement strand
GTCGGTCACCGCTCCGCGCCGTCCGTGCCGGCGGCGGCCGCCCCGGCGGCCCCGGCGGCCGCGGACGCCTCGGACCGCAGGTCCCGGCGCAGCTCCTTGGGCAGCGAGAACGTCAGGGACTCCTGCATGGGCTGTACGACCTCCACGTCCCCGAAGCCGCGCTCGGCCAGCCACTCCAGGACGCCCTCGACCAGCACGTCCGGCACGGAGGCGCCCGAGGTCACGCCGACCGTCGTCACGCCCTCCAGCCAGGCCTCGTCGATCTCGCTCGCGTAGTCGACCAGGTGGCCGTCCTTGGCACCGGCACCGATGGCGACCTCGACCAGCCGCACCGAGTTGGAGGAGTTCTTGGAGCCGACGACGATGACCAGGTCCGATTCGGCGGCGACCTGCTTGATCGCGGTCTGGCGGTTCTGGGTGGCGTAGCAGATGTCGTCGCTGGGCGGGCTGATGAGCTGCGGGAAGCGGTCCTGGAGCGCGTCGACGGTCTCCATCGTCTCGTCGACCGAGAGGGTGGTCTGGGACAGCCAGACGACCTTGGACTCGTCGCGGACCTCGACGTTCTTCACATCGTCCGGGCCGTCGACCAGGGTGATGTGGTCCGGCGCCTCGCCGCTGGTGCCGATGACCTCCTCGTGGCCCTCGTGACCGATCAGGAGGATGTCGTAGTCCTCATTGGCGAACCGGACGGCCTCCTTGTGGACCTTGGTGACCAGCGGGCAGGTCGCGTCGATGGTGGCCAGCTTGCGCTGCGCGGCCTCCTCGTGGACGACCGGGGCGACGCCGTGCGCCGAGAAGATCACGATGGAGCCCTCGGGCACCTCCTCCGTCTCGTCGACGAAGATCGCGCCCTTCTTCTCCAGGGTCTGGACGACGTACTTGTTGTGGACGATCTCCTTGCGCACGTAAATCGGCGCGCCGTACTGCTCCAGGGCCTTTTCGACGGCGATCACGGCACGGTCGACGCCCGCGCAGTAGCCACGCGGGGCAGCGAGCAGGACCCGGCGGGCGGAGGTTGCAGTCATGCCCCCATCGTAGGGGCGATGACGACGGGCTCTGTCGGTGGTGGCCGATACCCTCGCGGTCATGGCTGTCAACACGTCCGCGGAAGCGCCGATCCCGGTCGGCGAGGTGTCCCGGCTGATCGGAGGGTGGATCGACCGGCTCGGGGCGGTGTGGGTCGAGGGGCAGATCACCCAGCTGTCCCGGCGGCCGGGCGCCGGGGTGGTCTTCCTGACCCTGCGCGACCCCAGCTACGACATCTCGCTGACCGTCACGTGCTTCCGCGCCGTCTTCGACAAGATCGCGGACACGGTGTCGGAGGGCGCCCGCGTCGTCGTGCACGCCAAGCCGGAGTGGTATGCGCCACGCGGCCAGCTGTCCCTGCGGGCCGCCGAGATCCGGCCGGTGGGCGTCGGGGAACTGCTGGCGCGGCTGGAGCAGTTGAAGAAGGCGCTGGCGGCCGAGGGGCTGTTCGCCGCCGAGCGCAAGAAGCCGCTGCCGTTCCTGCCGCAGCTGATAGGGCTGGTCTGCGGCCGCGCCTCGGCCGCCGAGCGCGACGTACTGGAGAACGCGCGGCTGCGCTGGCCCGCCGTCCGCTTCGAAGTGCGCAACGTCGCGGTGCAGGGCACCCACGCGGTGCCGCAGGTGATCGAGGCGGTCAAGGAGCTGGACGCGCTGCCCGAGGTGGACGTGATCGTGGTCGCGCGGGGCGGCGGCAGCGTGGAGGATCTGCTGCCGTTCTCGGACGAGCAGCTGGTACGGACGGTCGCCGCGTGCCGTACGCCGGTGGTGTCCGCGATCGGCCACGAGCCGGATTCGCCCCTGCTGGATCTGGTGGCGGACCTGCGCGCCTCCACCCCGACGGATGCGGCGAAGAAGACCGTGCCGGACGTGGGCGAGGAGCTGGTGCGCATCCAGCATCTGCGCGAGCGCGCGCTGCGCAGCGTCAACGGGCTGCTGGACCGCGAGGAGCGGGGGCTGGAGTCCGCGCTCGCCCGGCCGTGTCTGCGGCAGCCGCACCGGATGGTGGACGAGCGCGAGGAGCAGATCGCGTCGGTGCTCGACCGCGCCCGGCGCTGTCTGGGGCATCTGCTCGACCGGGCGGACTCGGAGCTGGCCCACACCCAGGCCCGGGTGGTGGCCCTCTCCCCCGCGGCGACGCTGCGGCGCGGCTATGCGGTGCTCCAGCACGCCGACGGGTCGGTGGTGCGGGCGGCGGCCGAGGTGACGGCGGACGAGGAGCTTCGGGCGCGGGTCGCGGAGGGGGAGTTCACGGTGCGGGCCGCTCTGGGGCGCACGGAAGCTGCTGAGCCCAGCGAAGCTGTCGGACCCACTGAATAGGCTGAGGGGCATGGCGAAGACGGACGAGAAGGCCGGGGCGGCGGAGACGACGCTCGGGTACGAGCAGGCGCGGGACGAGCTGGTCGAGGTCGTGCGGCGGCTGGAGGCGGGCGGCACGAGCCTGGAGGAGTCGCTGGCCCTGTGGGAGCGGGGCGAGGAGCTGGCCACGGTGTGCCGCCGGTGGCTGGAGGGGGCGCGGGCGCGGCTGGATGCGGCGCTGGCGGAGTCCGGCGGCGACGGGGGCGGGGACGGCGGCGCGGAGGGCGACGGTGAGGGCTGACCGGGGTGGATGGCGCCCTGCGGCGGGCCTTGTCCCCGCCCCGCCCCTTCCCGAACCGGGGCTCCGCCCCGGGCCCCGCTCCTCAAACGCCGGAGGGGCTGGGATGTGCCCGGCCGGAGCTGGGTTTTGCCGACCGGGACTGGGCTTGGCGGCCGGGGCTGGGGCGCACCAGGGAGGCCGGGCGTGTGATTCGGGGCACCACGCCGGGGGTTTAGTTGAACATTAACCTAAGCCTCGTACAGTGGGGGCAACGCATATTGCATAGCACCGCTGTGATCAGGAGGTTTTTCCATGACGCTCGCACTCGACCCCGCCGCCCAGGACCTGCTCTTCCGTGAGGCCCACACCGTCAACGCCTTCACCGACGAGCCGGTCTCCGAGGAGCAGGTGCAGGCCATCTACGACCTGGTGAAGTACGCCCCCACGGCCTTCAACCAGTCGCCGCTGCGCATCGTCCTGGTCCGCTCCGCCGAGGCGCGTGAGCGTCTGGTGCCGCACATGGCCGAGGGCAACCAGCCCAAGACGGCCTCCGCGCCGCTGGTCGCGATCCTTGCCGCGGACAACGAGTTCCACGAGGAGCTGCCCGCGCTCTTCCCGCATGCCCCGCAGATCAAGGACGTCTTCTTCAGCGAGCGCGGCACCCGTGAGCAGGCCGCCGGGTTCAATGCCTCGCTCCAGGCCGGTTACTTCATCGTGGGCATCCGCGCCGCCGGTCTGGCCGCCGGTCCGATGACCGGTTTCGACCCGGCCGGGGTCCAGAAGGAGTTCCTGGACGACGACCACACCCCGCTGATGATCATCAACATCGGCAAGCCGGGCGAGGACGCCTGGAAGCCGCGCAGCCCGCGCCTGGACTTCGACCAGGTCGTCACGACCGTGTGAGGGATCGGACAGCAGCGCGCCCCTTCGGCACAGGTGCCGAAGGGGTGCACCGGCGTCTGATCAGCCCTTCTCGGCCTTGAGCGCCGCGGCCATCTTCGCGAGCTGCCCGTACGAGGCGGTGCCGGTGACGACCGTGGTCACGCCCGGCTCGCGGCGCACCAGGGCGTCGTACTTGTCGCCCTCGTAGCGGACCCACTCCTGGCCGCCGATCTTCTGCTTGACCTTGGTCTCCCGCGCCTGCTGGGTGACGTCCTCGATGAACGGGACCGGCCTGCCGTCGCTCTGCTCGATCGCGATGTACTCCTCGTTCTGGGCGAGGAAGCCCAGATGCCAGGCCGCGCCCTTGTCCGCGGTGGTCCTGGGCTGGTACGTCACCGAGGTCGCGCGCCACCCCTTGGGGAGGCTGCCCTTCTCGGGGGCGGCGACCGGGTACGGCGCCGCGCGCCGGGCGGTGTCCACCTCCACCCGGTAGTCGACCGTCTGGACGCCCTTGCCCTTGTCACTGTCGTCGTGCGGAATGCCGAAGACGTAGATGGCCGCCGCGACGACACCAATCACCGTCAGCGACAGGACCATGTCCCGCACCGTCTCTTTGCCACGCATACCTGCCACGCCCCCCATCGTCCCTCATCGCCTCGCGACACCCGGCACCCAGGGCCGCAACAGGGCCGTGCTCATGCGTGGGGTCCTCTGCTCACTTTCGCAATGAGCGGATAAGGTCATGAGCACCCTCTCCCTCCTCGCCCGCCTTCGGCGAGGAGGGGCCCCTTCCGGTTCGTCGCCGTACAGAAAGGTGCGCTCCGATGACCGAGCATCATCTGCCGTCCCAGCTCGAGGTCAGTCCCGCGGCTCCCGACCGCAACCTCGCCCTCGAGCTGGTCAGGGTCACCGAGGCGGGCGCCATGGCATCCGGCCGCTGGGTGGGCCGCGGCGACAAGAACGGCGCGGATGGCGCCGCCGTGAAGGCCATGCGTTCCCTCGTCCACACCGTGTCGATGAATGGCGTCGTGGTCATCGGCGAGGGCGAGAAGGACGAGGCGCCGATGCTCTACAACGGAGAGCGCGTCGGCGACGGGACCGGCCCGGAGTGCGACGTGGCCGTGGACCCGGTGGACGGCACCACGCTGACCGCCAAGGGCATGGCGAACGCCGTCTCCGTCCTCGCCGTCGCCGAGCGGGGCACCATGTTCGACCCGTCGGCCGTCTTCTACATGGACAAGCTGGTCACGGGCCCCGAGGCCGCCGAGTTCGTGGACATCACCGCGCCGCCCGGGGTGAACATCCGGCGGATCGCGAAGGCCAAGAAGTCCAGCCCCGAGGACGTCACCGTGGTGGTGCTGGACCGCCCCCGCCACGAGGGGCTGGTCAAGGAGATCCGGGAGGCGGGCGCCCGGATCAAGTTCATCTCCGACGGCGACGTGGCCGGTGCGATCATGGCGGTGCGCGAGGGCACCGGCGCGGATCTGCTGCTGGGCGTCGGCGGCACCCCGGAGGGCATCATCGCGGCCTGCGCGCTCAAGTGCCTCGGCGGCACGATCCAGGCCAAGCTGTGGCCGAAGGACGACGAGGAGCGGCAGCGCGCCATCGACGCGGGCCACGACCTCGACCAGGTGCTCCAGACCGACGACCTGGTCAGCGGCGACAACGTGTTCTTCGTCGCCACCGGCATCACCGACGGCGATCTGCTGCGCGGGGTGCGGTACCGCGCGGAGACCGCCACCACCCAGTCGCTGGTGATGCGGTCGAAGTCCGGGACGATCCGGCAGATCGACTCCACCCACCGGCTGTCCAAGCTGCGCGCCTACGCCTCGGTCGACTTCGAGCGCCCGCGCTAGCGCCGACGAGAAGGCGTACGTCACGGGCCGGGCGCCGCCATACGGCGGGGCCCGG
>NZ_RIBZ01000642.1:0-5360 GCF_003721215.1 Streptomyces botrytidirepellens | reverse complement strand
CGCCCGCGCTCCAGCGCGCTGAGGCCGGTCGAGGCGGCCGGAGCGGCCGGGGCCGCGGCCCCGTCGCCCACCGGCGGCCCGTCCGGATCACCGGGCGCGGGCGCGAGCAAGGTCACGGGTTCGGCGAAGGCCCGGACGTCGACCGCGTCGGTGACGGCTTCCGGGTCGGCGGAGAAGCGCTCCGGGTCGCCGGAGCGACCCCCGGCGTCGGGGGCGTCCGCGTCCTGGGCGGTGGGTACCGCCTGGTCATCCGGGGTCCCCGGGCGCTCTCGGTCCTCAAGCCCCTTGGCGTAACGGCGCTCCATGCCCGCCCGTCCGGACAGCAGCCGGATGGCGGTGCTGAAGCGTTCCGTCGGACGGGCCTCATTGAGCTCGTCCTGCCTACGGAGCCACATCGGCACCAAATAGGCGGCCCAGGCCCCGACGATGACTGCGTAGATGAGGCCACTGCTGCTCACGCTCACACGGTAGAGGGGTCCGCATGAGGCCATCTGCCAATTGGCGCGGTGTGTCGCACGATCTGGCTGATATCTCGAAAGTTTTTTGTGATTGTTGGGATGACCAGGCCGGGAATGCGTCGAATGTAATCGAACAGAGTTTTTATTTCTGCGATGCCCCTGGTCGGGTCCGGTGCCACCGGGAGAGCAGCCCCTCCGACAGCTCCTCCACGGTGAGCGCGAAGACCAGATGGTCGCGCCATGCGCCGTCGATGTGCAGATAGCGCGGCCGCAGCCCCTCTTCGCGGAATCCGAGTTTCTCCACCACCCGGCGGCTCGGCAGGTTCTCCGGACGGATGCACACCTCGATGCGGTGCAGCCCGACCGTGCGGAAGCAGTGGTCGGCGGCGAGCGCGACCGCGGTCGGCATGACGCCGCGGCCGGCCACCGCCTGATCGACCCAGTAGCCGATGTGACCCGAGCACATCGAGCCCCAGGTGATCCCGGCGACCGTCAACTGCCCGGCCAGCCGCCCCTGGTACTCGATGACGAACGGCAGCATCCGCCCGGAATGCGCCTCGGCGCGCAGATGGCGCACCATCTGCCGGTAAGTGGGCCGCTGGGTGACGGGGCCGCCGGGCGCGGGCGGCGGAATGGTCGCCTCCCAGGGCCGCAGCCACTCCCGGTTGCGCTGGTTGACCTCGCGCCAGGCGCGCTGGTCGCGCAGCTTTATGGGACGCAGGACCGTGTCTCCGTCCGCCAGCACGACCGGCCAGGGCGCGTTCAGCTCGCGCTCCCGGCGGGACCGGCAGGACCGGCGGTATCGGCTGCGGGATCGGCGGCGTCGGCTGCACCGGCCGCATCGGCGGGGCCGGTGGGGCGGGGGTGGTCGCCGCCGTGGATCTGGTCGACCGCGTGCGTCAGGAGCCGCCCGAGCACCGCGAGGCCGTCGCGGACGCCTCCGGTCGAGCCGGGCAGGTTGACGATCAGGGTCGTCCCGGCGACCCCGGCCAGGCCCCGGGAAAGCGCCGCGGTGGGCACCTTCGCGAGCCCTTCGGCGCGAATGGCCTCCGCGATGCCGGGGATCTCGTAGTCCAGGACCCGGCGGGTGGCCTCGGGGGTGCGATCCATCGGGGTGAGGCCGGTGCCGCCGGTGGACACGACGACGTCGTACGAGGCGACCACCGCATCCCGCAGTGCGGCCTCCACCGGGTCTCCGTCGCGGACCACGCGCGGGCCGTCGACGGCGAAGCCGAGCGCGGTCAGCCCCTCGGCGATCAGTGGGCCGCCCTTGTCCGGGTAGACGCCGGCGGCGGCGCGGTTGGAGGCCGTGACGACCAGGGCGCGGTACCGCGGAGCGTCATCAGGGGCGTCAGGGCCGGTAGGGGCGGCGGGGGCGGTCATTCCCGGCTCCAGTCGCCGGACTTCCCGCCGGTCTTCTCCTCCACCCGCACGTCGGTGATGACCGCGCCCTTGTCGACGGCCTTGACCATGTCGATCACCGTCAGGGCGGCGACCGAGACCGCCGTCAGGGCCTCCATCTCGACGCCCGTACGGTCGGTGGTCTTCACCGTGGCGATGATCTCGACCGCGTCGTCGGCGACCGACAGGTCGACCTTCACGCCCGACACGGCGAGCGGATGGCACAGCGGGATCAGGTCCGGGGTGCGTTTGGCGCCCATGATGCCCGCGATCCGGGCGGTCGCGAGGGCGTCGCCCTTGGGGACGCCCTCGCCCCGGAGCAGTTCGACGACGCGCGGCGCGACCAGCACACGGCCGCTCGCGCGGGCGGTGCGCGCGGTGACGTCCTTGGCCGAGACGTCGACCATGCGCGCCGCGCCCGCCGAGTCGAGATGGGTGAGGTGGTCCTGGGCGCTGCTCATCGTTCTCCCGGTCCGGGCCAGGTGGCTCTGTGCGACGACACCGTACCCGCCGTAGGCCCCGGCTAGGCGAGAAGGACGACGTCCACCTCGGCCCCGGGGGCGACCTCGGCCACGTCCTCGGGGATCACGATCAGCGCGTTGGCCCGGGCGAGGGCCTTGATCAGATGCGATCCGGCGCCGCCCACCGGGGCAACCGTGCCCGGCTGGCCCGGCGCCGCCGACTCGTACCAGCCCCTCAGGAACTGGCGACGGCCCTCCGGCGAGGACGCGATCCCGTCGGGACAGACCGCCCGCACGGTGGTGCGGTGGACCAGGCCCGCGCCCAGCATGGTGCGGATCACCGGCCGGACGAACAGCTCGAAGGAGACATACGAACTGACCGGATTGCCGGGGAGGGCGAGCAGCGGGGTCCGGTCGGAGCCGACCCGCCCGAAGCCCTGGGGCTTGCCGGGCTGCATGGCCAGCGTCCGGAACTCGACCTCGTGCATCGCCTCCTTGACCACGTCGTACGCGCCGACGCTGACTCCGCCGCTGGTGACGACGATGTCGGCGCGGCTCAGCTGGTCCTCGACGGTGGCGCGCAGCGTCTCGGCGTCGTCGGCGACCGAGCCCACCCGGTAGGCGATCGCCCCGGCCTCCTGCGCGGCGGCGGTGAGCTGGTAGCTGTTGGAGTCGTAGATGCGGCCGGGACCGGTCTCCTCACCGGGCTGGACCAGCTCGCTGCCGGTGGACAGCACCACGACGCGGGGCCGCGGCCGGACCCTGACCGTGGACCGGCCGATGGCGGCCAGCAGCCCGATCTGCGCCGCCCCGAGGACCGTGCCGGCGCTCAGCGCCAGCTCCCCCGCCCCCGCGTCGCTGCCCCGGGTTCGCACATGCTGCCCGTCCCGGACCGGCCGGAAGACCCGCACCAGGCCGCTGCCGCCGTGCGGATCCGAACTGCGGGCGGGCATGCCGCTGACCGGCCCGTTGTCCAGGCCGCCGTCGGTCCACTCGACCGGGACGACGGCCTGGCCGCCGGGCGGCAGCGGGGCGCCGGTCATGATCCGGGCGGCCTCGCCGGGGCCGACGGCGGGCAGCTCGCCGCTGCCCGCCGCGATGTCCCCGACGACCGTCAGCACCGCGGGATGCTCCCCCGTCGCCGCCCCGACATCGGCCGTGCGGACGGCATAGCCGTCCATCGCGCTGTTGTCGAAGGGCGGGAGGGCAGCGGGCACGGTGACGTCCTCGACCAGGACGCAGCCCAGGGCGTCCAGCAGCTGCAACTCGATGGGATCCAGCGGGTGGATGTGCCCGAGGATGTCGTCGAGGTGCTCGGCCACCGACCAGACCCGGTGACGCTCCCGGCCCTCGCCCGTGCCCTGATCGGCGGCCCGTGCCGCGGTGCTGCTCAAAGTGCTACATCTCCTCGGTGACGTAACTGCGAAGCCATTCCCGGAACTCCGGGCCCAGGTCTTCACGTTCGCACGCGAGTCTGACAATGGCACGCAGATAGTCGCCACGGTCGCCTGTGTCGTACCGCCGTCCCTTGAAGACGACGCCGTGCACCGGGCCTCCGAGGTCCGGATCCGCGGCGAGCGCCTGGAGCGCGTCGGTCAGCTGGATCTCGCCGCCGCGGCCGGGCTCGGTGCGGCGCAGCACGTCGAAGACGGCCGGATCCAGCACATAGCGGCCGATGACCGCGTAGGAGCTGGGCGCGTCGGCCCGGTCGGGCTTCTCGACCAGTCCGGTGACCTGGACGACGCCCTCGTCCAGGGTGGGCTTCACGGCGGCGCAGCCATAGAGGTGGATCTGCGCGGGATCCACCTCCATCAGGGCGATGACACTGCCGCCGTGCTGCTCCTGCACCTCGACCATCCGGGCCAGGAGCGGGTCACGGGCATCGATGAGGTCGTCGCCGAGGAGGACGGCAAAGGGCTGGTCACCTACGTGCGGGGCGGCGCAGAGCACGGCGTGGCCGAGGCCCCTGGGATCGCCCTGCCGGACGTAGTGCATGGTCGCCAGGTCGCTGGACTCCTGGACGCGGGCGAGGCGGGTCTCGTCGCCCTTGCGGGTCAGAGCCTCTTCGAGCTCGTAGTTGCGGTCGAAGTGGTCTTCCAGGGGCCGCTTGTTGCGACCGGTGATCATAAGGACGTCGGACAGGCCGGCGGTGACGGCTTCCTCGACGACGTACTGGATCGCCGGCTTGTCGACGACCGGCAGCATCTCCTTGGGGGTGGCCTTGGTGGCCGGGAGGAAGCGGGTTCCGAGGCCCGCAGCAGGGATGACAGCCTTGCTGATCCGAGTACGCGATTGAGTCATGTCCCGAACCTTATCCGGTGCCTTTCAGGCGATTGATGAGGATACGGTGAATATGACATGAGACAGGAAGTATGTGCACTCAGTGAGCACCACCGACGCTAGTAAGCCCGCATTGCGGAGACGTCTCCTGGCGATGAGGTCCGGGTTGACGGCGGATGACATCGAGGAAGCCGGAGCCTCACTGGCGTGTCGTGCACTGGAGCTGCCGGAGCTGGCCCGGGCGAGCACCGTGGCGGCCTATGTCTCGGTGGGGCGCGAACCCGGTACGCGCGCGCTGCGGGAAGCGCTGCGCGCGCGGGGCATACGGGTGCTGCTCCCCGTCCTGCTGCCGGACAACGATCTCGACTGGGGCGCGGACGAGGGCCCGGACGGGCTGGTGAGCGCCGGTCGGGGCCTGATGGAGCCCGGCGGGCCGCGGCTGGGCCCGGAGGCGGTCACCCGGGCGGACGCGGTCCTGCTGCCGGGGCTCGCGGTGGACCGGCGCGGTATGCGGCTGGGGCGCGGCGGCGGTTCGTACGACCGGGTGCTGGCCCGGCTGGCGCGGGCCGGGACCGATCCCGCGCTGGTGGTGCTGCTGTACGACGGCGAACTGCTGGACGCGGTCCCGGAGGAACCCCACGACCGGCCGGTGCACGCGGCGGTGACGCCCTCGGGGGCGCACCGCTTCGCCTGACGCCCGCGCGATAACGCGGCGGCCCCGCCGGAGGCGCCCGAAGGCGTCTCCGGCGGGGCCGGAAGG
>NZ_RIBZ01000645.1:0-5341 GCF_003721215.1 Streptomyces botrytidirepellens | reverse complement strand
CGGCGCGGCCGCGGCCGCCCCGCCCGCGGCAGCGCGGCCGACGGACCCGGGGCCCGCGACCGGATCCTGACCGCGGCGCGCAACGAGTTCGCCGAGCGCGGCTACGACAAGACCTCGATCCGCGGCATCGCCAAGGCCGCCGAGGTGGACCCGGCGCTGGTGCACCACTACTTCGGCACCAAGGAGCAGGTCTTCGGCGCCGCGATCGAACTCATCCTGGCGCCCGCCATGGGCGCCCCGGACGCTGTGCACGCCGGCAGCCCGGAGGGCGCGGGCGAGCGGATGGCCCGCTACTTCTTCGCCACCTGGGAGAACCCGGTCTCCCGGCTGCCCCTGCTGGCGGTGATGCGCTCCGCGCTCACGAACGAGACGGCCGCCGCCGTCCTGCGCGGGCTGATCGAGCGGCGATTGCTGATGCGGATGGCGCGCGACCTGGACGTGCCGGACCCGAAGTTCCGGGCCCAGCTCGCGGCCGCCCAGATCATCGGGGTCGCGATGCTGCGGTACGTGATCAAGATGGAGCCGGTGGCCTCGGCGACCGTGGACGAGATCGTCGCCATGGTGGGGCCGACGCTCCAGCGGTATCTCACCGAGAAGTAGCCCGTGATTCCGCACTGTGAGCCGCCTGTCTCTGGATCCGGACACCGCATCGGGATTCGCGCCGCACAGGCGTAGAGTCAGAAGACTCCGATCCGATCCATAGGTCCGATTCGCAGGACGCACTTACGAGGGAGCCGAGTACCGTGCCCGAGCTGAGGTCTCGCACCGTCACCCACGGCCGCAACATGGCGGGCGCCCGCGCCCTTATGCAGGCTTCCGGCGTAGCGCGTGAGGACTTCGGCAAGCCGATCGTCGCCGTGGCCAACAGCTTCACCGAGTTCGTTCCCGGCCACACCCACCTCCAGCCCGTCGGCCGGATCGTCAGCGAGGCGGTCCACGCGGCGGGCGGCATCCCGCGCGAGTTCAACACCATCGCCGTCGACGACGGCATCGCGATGGGCCACGGCGGGATGCTCTACAGCCTCCCCTCCCGCGACCTGATCGCCGACTCCGTCGAGTACATGGTCGAGGCGCACTGCGCGGACGCGCTGATCTGCATCTCCAACTGCGACAAGATCACGCCCGGGATGCTGATGGCCGCGATGCGGCTCAACATCCCGACCGTCTTCGTCTCCGGCGGCCCCATGGAGTCCGGCCGCGCGACCCTGGTCGACGGCACGGTCCGCAAGCTCGACCTGATCACCGCCATCTCCGAGGCCGTCAACGACAAGGTCTCGGACGAGGACATCGCCCTCATCGAGGACAACGCCTGTCCGACCTGCGGCTCCTGCTCCGGCATGTTCACCGCCAACTCGATGAACTGCCTCACCGAGGCGATCGGTCTCGCCCTGCCGGGCAACGGCTCGGTGCTGGCCACCCACACCGCCCGCAAGGAGCTGTACGAGACGGCCGGGCGCACGGTCGTGGAGATCACCAAGCGCCACTACGAGCAGGACGACCAGACCGTCCTGCCGCGCGCCATCGGCTCCCGCGCCGCCTTCGAGAACGCCATGGCCCTCGACATCGCCATGGGCGGCTCCACCAACACGATCCTCCACCTGCTGGCCGCCGCCCAGGAGGCCGCGCTCGACTTCGACATGCAGGACATCGACGGGATCTCCCGCCGGGTGCCCTGCCTGTCCAAGGTCGCGCCCAACATCGCCCCCGGCGGCGTGTACTACATGGAGGACGTCCACCGGGCCGGCGGCATCCCCGCCATCCTCGGCGAGCTGTACCGCGGGGGCCTCCTCAACGAGGACGTGCACTCCGTGCACTCCGACTCGCTCGCCGACTGGCTCAAGCAGTGGGACATCCGGGGCGGTTCGCCGTCCACCGAGGCCGTCGAACTGTTCCACGCCGCCCCCGGCTGCGTCCGCTCCGCGACCGCCTTCTCCCAGTCCGAGCGCTGGGACACCCTGGACACCGATGCCGAAGGCGGCTGCATCCGCGACATCGCACACGCCTACTCCACCGAGGGCGGCCTCGCCGTCCTCTACGGCAACCTCGCCGAGGACGGCTGCGTCGTGAAGACCGCGGGCGTCGACGAGTCGATCTGGACCTTCGAAGGCCCGGCCGTCGTCTGCGAGTCGCAGGAGGAGGCCGTCGAGCGGATCCTGAACAAGCAGGTCAAGGAGGGCGACGTCGTCGTCATCCGCTACGAGGGCCCCAAGGGCGGCCCCGGCATGCAGGAAATGCTCTACCCCACCTCCTTCCTCAAGGGCCGGGGCCTGGGCAAGGCCTGCGCGCTGATCACCGACGGCCGCTTCTCCGGCGGCACCTCGGGCCTGTCCATCGGCCACGCCTCCCCCGAGGCGGCCTCGGGCGGCACCATCGCCCTGGTCGAGGACGGCGACCGGATCCGCATCGACATCCCGGCCCGCACGATGGAACTCCTCGTCCCCGAGGAGGAGTTGGCCACCCGCCGCGAGGCCCTCGGCGGCGTCTACGCCCCGAAGAACCGCGAGCGCAAGGTCTCCACCGCCCTGCGCGCCTACGCGGCGATGGCCCTCAGCGCGGACAAGGGCGCCGTGCGGGACATCACGCGACTCGGATAGTTCCGACGCGGATAGTTCCGACGCGGATTGTTCACCGGCGCGCCGGATCTCACCAGCGCGCCGGGTCCCGGGCGTCCACGCCGAACACCGTGCCGTCCGGGGCCGTCGCGAACACCTTGCCCGCCGCCGTCACCGGCGCGGGCATCAGGGCCAGGAAGCCCTGGCCGCCGGAGCGGTCCGCGCGGGGGCGGGTCTGGCCGAGCAGGCGGGCGCGCCGCGTGTCCACGGCGAGCAGTCGGCCGTCCGCCGACGAGAAGTACAGCCGCTCGCCCGAGGCCACCAGCGGTGAGGCGTTGGCCACCGAGGTCTCCATCCGCCACCGCTGGGCCCCGCGCGCGGTGTCGACGGCCACCAACCCGCCGTCCTCGCCCAGCAGATACACCCGGTCGCCCCGCACGGTGCCGCTGCTCAGGGACACCGGCGCGGTCAGGTCGGACCGCCGCTCCGCCCGCCGCGCCGGGTCGTAGCGGACGACGGCGACGGTACGGCTCCGGTCGTCGGCCTCGGTCAGCTGGAGGACGCCGTCCGGGCCCGCCCCGACGGGGGTGAGGGTGCCGGAGAGCGAGCGGTGCCAGCGCGTCGTACCGCGCACCGTGTCGATGGCCGTGACCAGGGTGTGCCCACCGTCCGGTGCGGTGGTGAGGGCGTACGCGGTGCGGCCGTCGCCGTAAGAGAAGAAGCTCGGCTCCGCGTGCCCGGGCAGCGGATGGCTCCAACGCTCCCGGTTCGTCGTCCCGTTCACCGCCGTGACGGTGCCGTCCGCCGCGACCAGCAGTACCGTGTCGCCCGCCGAGTACACCCGGCCGCCGTACGCGGACACCTCACGGCTCCACCGCACCCGGTGCGTCCGCGGATCCAGCGCCTCCAGCCGCGTCCCGTCCGGCGACATCACCCGCACCAGACCGCCCGCCGGGACCGGCGCCGCGGGCGTGCCCTCGCCGGGGCGGCTCGTGGCTGCCGGGCGCGACCACACCACCCGGCCGTCGGCGGGGTCGATCCGGGCGGCCTGGACGCCGCGCGCCGCGCAGTACAGCGCGCCGTCCCCGTACGAACAGGACGCGGGCCGCGCCCCCTTGGCCGCCGCCCCGGTCGCGCCGCCGCGCAGCTCCCGCTCCCACGGCCGCCACGTGGTGGCGGCGGCGCTGTTCTGCGGCTGCCGCTCCGCGCCGGACTCCCGCTCGTTCAGCTGACGCAGCCCCACGACGGTGCCCGCGCCCAGCAGGACCAGCGCGGCGAGCGCCGCCGGAATCCACCGCCGCACACCCCGACGCCCCCGCGGCGCGGGCGCGTCCGTCTCCTCGGGCTCGGACGCGGCCTCGGGTACCACCTCGGGCTCGGGTGCCACCTCAGGCTCGGGCGTCACGACCGGCTCCGCCACCCGCTGCGCCGGAAGCGCCACCGGGACGGGCCCCCGCGCCTCCGGCGGCTGGGGCCCGCGGACCGCCCGCAACACGGTCATCAGGGCATCCGGGGAGGGCCGTTCCGCCGGGTTCTTGGCCAGGCAGCGCTCGATCAGCGGCAGCAGCTCGTCCGGCACGCCCGCCAGATCCGCCTCGTCGTGCACCACTTGGTACGCCACGATGTACGGACTCTCGGACTCGAACGGCCCCCGCCCCGTCGCCGCGTGCACCAGCAGCGACCCCAGCGCGAACACATCCGCCGCCGGACCCACCGCCCGCGGCCGCTGGAACTGCTCGGGCGCCATGAACGGCGGCGTGCCGATCAACTTGCCCGTCTCGGTGCGCAGTTCGCTGTCCGACGGCCGGGAGATCCCGAAGTCGATGACCTTCGGCCCGTCCGCCGCGAGCAGCACGTTGCTCGGCTTCAGATCGCGGTGGACGACGCCCACCCGATGGATGTCGCGCAGCGCCTCCGCGAGCCCGGCCGCCAGCGCCACCACCTCGTCCGGGCTCAACGAGCCGTTCCGCTTGACGTGTTCGGCGAGGGTCGGGCCGGGGATGTACGTGGTGGCCATCCAGGGCCGCACGCCCTCCGGGTCGGCGTCCACGACGGGCGCCGTGAACGCTCCGCTGACCCGCCGCGCGGCCGCCACCTCCTGCTGGAACCGCGCCCTGAACTCCGGGTCTTCGGCGAACTCGGCATGCACGACCTTCACCGCGAGCCGTCGTCCCGACGCCGAACGGGCCAGGTGGACGACGCCCATGCCCCCGGAGCCGAGGCGTGCTTCCAGCCGATACTGCCCGGCGTACTCGGGATCTTCCGTTTCCGGTCCCGTCCCGGCTCCGCGCCCCGGCGGCATGCCCCACCCCCGTGTATTCGGACCGCTAAGCGACTCGGCGAGCCTAGTCGATGGTGCGTACGAAGCTTGTTAACCTCCGCATGTCGTGTCACTTAATCCGACATGTGCACTACGTCGGAACGTAGTTCAACGGGGGAGAGGCCACATGGCCATCGAAGACACTGTCGCGCAAGCCGTCACGTACCCGACCGCGCCCGGCTACCAGGTGAATGTCCGCAGCGGTCCCGGCACGGGCTACACCCTGGTCAAGAAGCTGCCGGCCAACACCCGTGTGTCGATCCGCTGTCAGACGCACGGTCAGCGGGTGTCCGGTCCGTACGGCTCGACGGACGTCTGGGACTGCATCGCGCCGGGGCAGTACGTCTCCGACGCGTACGTGAAGACGGGAAGCGACGGCTTCGTCACCGTCTCCTGCGGCTGAACCGCGGCATCGGGTGACCCGCACGCCCGGCGAAAAGCCCCGGGCCCCCGGCGCGGGATGCGCCGG
>NZ_RIBZ01000646.1:0-5323 GCF_003721215.1 Streptomyces botrytidirepellens | reverse complement strand
GGTGCAGCAGGGCCGCGGTGTGCGCGGCCAGCGGCGCCCAGGCGACGGCGCCGACGGCGAGCGCGGGCGTGTACGGACCGGCCCCGGCCGTGCCCGCGACCAGCAGCCCGGCGAGCACGGGCGGCACTGCGTTGGCGGTCTCGACGAGCCCCCCGGCCAGCCGGGGCACCATGCCGAGCAGCAGCCCCGCGGCCAGGGCGCAGGCGCTCACCGCGAGGGCGAGCGCGAGGGTGGTGAGCGCGCCGTGTCCCACCCGGGCCAGCAGATCGCGGCCGAGCGCGTCCGTACCGAACGGGTGCTGCCAGGACGGGCCGTCGAGGCGGGCGGCGGTGTCCAGGGCCATCGGGTCCCGGAGCGCGCCGAGGGCGACGACGGCCAGCAGGACGGCCCCGTACAGCAGGGGCAGCGCGCGGGCGGGAGGCCCGGACGGCCGGTGGAGGGTGGGCAGGTCGCCGTCGCGCAGGGCGGGGCCGAGCAGCAGCCGGGCCGCGAGCCGGGCGAGGCCACCGGCGGCGGTGGCGAACACGATGAGTACGAGCGTGCCGGTCTGGAGGACCGGCAGGTCCTGGGCGAGGGCCGCCTGGAGGGTGAGCCGTCCGAGGCCGGGGATGTCGAAGACCTGCTCGACGGCGACCGCGCCGCCGGTGAAGCCGACCACGAACAGGCCCAGGTTGGGCAGCACTCCGGGGACGGCCCGGCGCAGGGCCTGCCGGGCGATGCGCCCGGCGGGGATGCCGCGCGCGACGGCGGCCTTGGCCCAGGGCTCCGCGAAGGCGCCGGGCAGGACGTCGTCCAGGATGCGGCCGAGCGCGGCGCCGACGGGCAGGCCGAGCGCGAGCGCGGGCAGCGGCAGCCAGGGCCATCCGTACCAGCCGACGGCGGGCAGCCAGCCGAGCCGCACCCCGATGACGGCGGCCAGGACGGTGGCGAGGAGGAACTCCGGCAGCGCGGCGAGGAGGGCGCCGCCGCTCCCCGCGCCGCGTGGCAGCGGTCGGCGTCGCGCGCCGAGCCACAGGGTGCGTGCGCACACCGCACCGGCGGTGGCCACCGCGACCGTCAGCGCCCCGGCCATCAGCAGCAGTGAGAAGCCGAGGGCCTGGGCGACCATGGGGGCCACGGCCGTACCGGAGAGCCAGGACGTCCCCGCGTCGCCGTGGGCCAGCCCCCCGAGCCAGTGGCCGAGGAGGTGCAACGGCCCGGCGTCCAGGTCGAGTTCGCGGCGGATGGCGTCCAGCACCTCGGGGGTGGGATCGCGGTCGGCCGCGCGCGCCTTGAGCACGGTGCGGGCGGGGTCGGTGCGGGAGAGCCAGGGCAGCAGGCCGATGCCGCACAGCAGCAGGAGGGCGAGCGCGGCGCGCCACAGCGCGCTCAGCGCGGTGGCGCGTCCGTCGGTGAGCGTGGCCGCGGTGCGGCGTATGCCGGTCACCGGTGTGTACCGGGGCCGATGAGGGTGCGCTCGTACGGGTCCAGCTCCACGCCCCGTACGGAGGTGCCGACGCCGTGGATGATGCGCTGGTGCACCAGGGGGACGACGGCGTCGGTGCGGAGGATGGCGGTCTGGGCGTCGAGCGAGGCGCTGTGCCGCTCGTCGCTGTCGGCGCGGGAGTCGGCGTCGGCGACGGCCCGGTCCACGGCCTTGTCGCACAGCCCGGCCAGGTTGTAGCTGCCGTGGCAGGTGAAGTCGCTGGCGAGGTAGGACACGGGGTCGCCGGTGTCGAGCATGGTGTTCCGTGCGGCGACGACGGCGTCGAACTTGCCCGCGAGCGCGTCGGCCTCCAGCCGGGAGTACTCCCGGACCTCCAGCTTCACCGTGAATCCGGCCTTCTCCAGCTGCTGTTGCACGACTTGGGCGGCCTCGGGCAGCTCGGGCCGGTTGTCGTAGGTGCCGAGGCTGAGCGTGGTGTTCTTGACGCGGGCGGGCGCGGGGCGTCCGGCGGGCGCGGACTGTTTGCCCCTGGCCCAGGAGAGGGCGGGGCCGAACACGCCCTGGCCGGGGTCGGCGTGGCCCTCGTACACGCCCCGCGCGAACACACCGGGTTCGGTGGCCTCACGGGCGATGGCACGGACCTTCGGGTCGGCGAAGGGACCGGACCGGGTGTTGAGGAAGAGGCCGGTGGTGCGGGCGGTGGGCACTTCCCGGAGGGTGGGCTTGTCGAGGGTGGCAGCCTGGGACACCGGGACGGCCTCGGCGATGTCCGCCTCGCCGGTGCGTAGGGCGTTGGTGCGGGCGGTGCCGTCGGCGATGAAGCGGACGTCGATGCCGGGGGCGTGGGCGAGGCCGCCCCAGTACTCGTCGAAGCGGTTCAGGGTGGCCCGGGTGGCTCCGGCGGACCGGCCGAGCGCGAAGGGTCCGGTGGCCGTCCCGGTCGGGTCGGGGGCGGCCTTCTTCCCGTACGCCTTCGGGGACAGGACGGCCAGGCTCGGGCTGGAGAGGGTCAGCGGCAGCGCGGGGTACTCGGCCGCGGTGGTGAGCCGGACCCGCCGCTCCCCCGCGGGCTTGGCGGTGAGCTTCACCCCGGAGAGCGCGGCGGGCACCGGGTCGGCGTGCGCCGCCCGGTTCAGGGCGCCCGCGACGGCCTTCGGGGTGACGGCGGTGCCGTCCTGGAACCGGGCCTCACGCAGGGTGAACAGCCAGCCGCGGCGGCCCTCCCGGGCCCAGGACTCCGCGAGCGCGGGCGATGCGGAGCCGTTGCCGTCCAGACGGGTCAGCCCTTCGGTGACGCCGAGCCGGCTGAGCAGGGTGGCGTCGGCGCCGTACGGGGAGAAGCGCTCGGCGGGCGGGAAGGCCATCGCGACCCGCAACCGCCCGCCGCCGCCCGCACCGGAGCCGCCCGCCGCGTCGTACGCCGTTCCGTTCGGGGAGGCGAAGCAGCCGGTGAGCAGCGGGACGAGCAGCAGTGCGGCGGCCGTCCGACGGCGGACAGGGGGCATGGGTCACGTTCTCCAGGTGCTGCGCGGAGCGGGAACAGACGGAGCGGGAGCAGCGAGACTACATGATAATCATTTCCATCATTCCGGCGAGGTCAGGCCATCGGGACCTCGAAGTGCAGGACCCGACTGCCCCCCGGCTCCTCCCGTTCGTCGCACACGGCCTTCCCCAGCGACCGCCAGAACGGCTCGGCGCCGGACACACCCGGGTCGGTGTGCAGATAGACGGCGCGGTAACCCCCGTCGGCCGCGGCGAAGTCGAGCAGCGCGCGCACCAGCCGGCGGGCCAGTCCCCGGCGGCGGTACTCCGGCCGTACGTACACCCGGCGCAGCTGGGCGGTCTCCCCCGACGGGTACCGCTCCGCGAGCCACGCGGGGTTGGGCGGATGGGCCGGTCCCCGGGAGTCGAGGGCCGCGGTCCCGGCGACCGTTCCGTCCCGCTCGTCCACCGCGACCAGCAGGGTGTGCCGCGGCGACCGCAGATAGGCGGCGCCGGGATCGATGATGTCGGCGTGCCAGCGCGGCACGTAACCCGTTCCGAAGTCGCGGTAGACGGTGTCGAGCATCACCCCGCGGGCGGCGTCGAGGTCGTCGGCTGTCGCGGTCCTGATGCTGAAATCATGCACCTGCGTAGCGTACGCAATAAGCCTCCGATGCCATCAACCGGCCGCCCCTCAGCGGTCGGCGACCGGCTCGTCGGCGAGGTACGGCGGCGCGGGCTCGTACTGGATGTAGCGGCGAACGGCGCGGGCGTGGTCGACACCGTGCAGGCGGCCGACGAGCCACAGCGCCATGTCGATCCCTGCCGAGACGCCCTGACTGGTGACCAGCGAACCGTCCACGACGTACCGCGCGTCGCGCACGACCGTGACGTCGCCGCGCGCCTCCAACGTGTCCTCGAAGAGATGGTGGGTGGCGACCCTGCGCCCGCGCGCCGGACCCGCCTCGTGCAGGAGCAGCGCGCCGGTGCAGACGCTGGTGGTCCAGGTGGCGGCGGAGGAGGTGCGGCGGATCCAGTCGGTGACCGCCGGGTTGGACACCTCGCGGCGGGTGCCCCTGCCGCCCGGCACCAGCAGGACGTCCAGCGGCGGGTGGTCCTCCAGCGTGTGGTCCGGCAGCACCCGCATGCCCTTGTTGCAGCGGACGGCGCCGGGCTGTTCGGCGATGAGCACGGCGGTGTCGGCGTGGTCGCGCAGCATCGAGGAGACGGTGAACACCTCCCAGGGGCCGGTGAAGTCGAGTTCCTCGGCGCCCTCGAAGACCAGCAGCCCGTACGTCGTCATATCTACTCCTTGGTGGATCGGAAGCGGTCCCGGTAGTCGGACGGCGCGACGCCGACGTGCCGGTGGAACGCGCGGCGCAGGGTCTCGGCGGTGCCGAAGCCGTACCGCCGGGCGATGGTCTCCACGGGGGCGTCGCCCCCGGCGAGCGCGCGCTGCGCCGCCTCCACGCGCACCCGCTCCACATAGGTCGCGGGCGGGGTGCCGAGTTCGGCGGTGAACCTGCGCTGGAGGTGGCGGGGGCTCAACCCGGCGCAGGCGGCCAGCTCGGCGATGCCGTGCCGGGCGCCGGGGTCGGCGTGGATCGCGGACACCACGGCGCGGAGGGAGTCGGTGGCGGGTTGCGCCGACCACAGCCCCACGCTGAACTGGGACTGGCCGCCGGGACGGCGCAGGAACAGCACCAGCTCGCGGGCGACGGCATGTGCCACCTCCCGCCCCAGGTCCGCCTCCACCAACGCGAGCGCGAGATCCATCCCGGCCGTCACCCCGGCCGAGGTCCACACCCGCCCGTCCCGGATGAAGATCGGGTCGCAGTCGACCCGCACGCCGGGGTGTTCCCGGGCGAGTTGCTCCGCGCGCGCCCAGTGGGTGGTCACCCGGAGCCCGTCGACGAGCCCGGCGGCGGCCAGCAGGAACACCCCGCTGCACACCGAGGCGACCCGGCGGGCACCGGCCGCGGCGTCGGCGATCCACCCGGTCAGCTCCGGATCGTGGCACGCCCGGTCGACCCCGGCGCCGCCCGCCACCACGAGGGTGTCGATGCCACCGGGGTCGAGGTCGGCCACGCCGTGCGCGGCGTGCACCGGCAGCCCGCTGGACGACGCCACGGGCCCCGGGCGGGGTGCCACGATCTGGCGGTGGTAGCCGCCCGCGAGCTTGTCGGCGTACTGGAAGACCTCATGGGGGCCGGTGAGATCGAGGGACTGGAACCCGTCGAAGATCACGAAGGCGATGCGTCGCTCGTTCACCCCTTCAGGCTGCGATCCCGCCCGTCATGGCGTCAACGACACATACCCCACACATCGCGCCATGCGGTGCGCAGGGACCACAGGAACCCGGTGCGGCGCGGCGCCGGGGCGGGCGCGGCCGTACGGGGCGACCGGGCGGCGCCG
>NZ_RIBZ01000641.1:0-5266 GCF_003721215.1 Streptomyces botrytidirepellens | reverse complement strand
GGGCGTCACGGCCGCCCGGTCGCGGCTGCCGCGGCGCGGCCGCGCCGCGGGACCACCCTACTGCGCCCGGAGATCATGGTGCCCCCGCGTCGCCGCCCACCGCCGCGTCCCCGCCGCGCTCGGCGGGGGCGTCCTCCCGGGGCGCGAGTCCCGCGAAGTCGCCGGTGTCCCCCAGCCGTACGACGAAGGGCCGGGTGGGGGTGTAGCGGATCGCGGTCACCGAGCAGGGCTCGACGGAGATCCGCTGGAAGAGGTCGAGGTGGAGGCCGAGGGCGTCCGCGACGATCGCCTTGATGATGTCGCCGTGCGAGCACATCAGATACATCGCGTCGGCGCCGTGCTCCCCCTCGATCCGGGCGTTCCAGTCGCGCACGGCGTCGACCGCGCGTGCCTGCATGGCGCGCATGGACTCGCCCCCGGGGAAGGCGGCGGCGGACGGGTGCTGCTGGACGATGTTCATCAGCGGTTCATCGGCCAGCTCGGCGAGTTTGCGGCCCGACCAGTCGCCGTAGTGGCACTCCCCGATCCGTTCCTCGGTGTGCGTCGGCAGGTCGGGGCGGGCGGCGAGCAGCGGCGCGAGGGTCTCCTGACAGCGCTGGAGCGGGCTGGTGACGGCGGCGGCGAGCGGCAGCCGGGCGAGCCGCCCGGGCAGCTCCGCGGCCTGGGCGGTGCCGCGCTCGTCGAGGGCGACACCGGGCGTCCAGCCCGCGAGGACGCCGGCCGTGTTCGCGGTGGACCGGCCGTGCCGGACGAGGATCAGCGTGGGCATGCCTGCCACCCTACGACCCTTCCGGGCCCGCTCAGGGTGGGTGTGTGCCCGGCTTGTGCGCTTCCCCACCTGTGCGCTTCTTACCCGGGCGAGGCACAATGCCCCGCGTGATCGTGGATTGTGCCATCTACCAGGACGGGTGCCGCGCCGAGGGCCCCGCCGACTTCTCCGACGCCCTCGACCAGGCGCGCGCGGCCGGGGACTCCTTCCTCTGGATCGGGCTGCACGAGCCGACGGAGAAGGAGTTCGCGCTGGTCACCAGCGAGTTCGGGCTGCACCCGCTGGCGGTGGAGGACGCGCTGACCGCGCACCAGCGGCCCAAGCTGGAGGTCTATGACGACTCGCTGTTCCTGGTGCTCAAGCCGGTCCGGTACGAGGAGAAGGCAGGCACCGTCACCGCCGGTGAGCTGATGGTGTTCGTCGGTGACTCCTTCGTGGTGACCGTGCGGCACGGCGAGGCCAACCCGCTGAGCACGGTGCGTGAGCGGCTGGAGGACACCCCGGAGGTGCTGGCGCACGGGCCGACGGCGGTGATGTACGCGGTCGCCGACGCGGTCGTGGACCACTACCTGGACGTGGCGGACGCCCTCCACGAGGACCTGGACGAGCTGGAGACCGAGGTCTTCGCGCCGGACGGCAGCGGGGGCCAGAACACGGCGGGCCGGATCTACGCCTTCAAGCGCGAGGTGCTCGAATTCCGCCGCGCTACGGGCCCGTTGGCGGAGCCGATGACGCGGCTCGCGGGCGCCGGGGTGCCGTTCGTCCACGAGGGGTCGCGGCCGTTCTTCCGCGACGTCCATGACCATCTGACCCGGGTGAACGAGCATGTGGAGGGCCTCGACCGGCTGCTCTCGGACATTCTCTCGGCCCATCTGGCGCAGATGGGGGTGCGGCAGAACGACGACATGCGGAAGATCTCGGCGTGGGCGGCGATGGCGGCGGTGCCGACGCTGATCGCCGGTATCTACGGCATGAACTTCCGCCACATGTGGGAGCTGCGCCAGCCGTGGGGCTATCCGGCCGTGGTGGGGCTGATGGCCGGAGTGATCGCGCTGCTGTACCGCATGTTCAAGCGCCGCGGCTGGCTCTGAACAAGCCGCGCGCCACCGTAGGGGCGGTGGTCACGCGAACTCGGGCTCCTCGGGGGTGGCCGTCTCCGCGCCGCCCAGCGCGTCCCGCCGCTCGGGCATCCGCAGCGTCACCATGCGGCGCCAGCCGCCCAGCCGCTCGTACCCGTACCCGGCCTTGATGCCCGCCGTCAGTACCGCGGACGTTCTCTTCGGCCAGCCGAGGATGCGCCCCATGTGCGTCATCACGGCGAGGCTGACGCACCGGTGGACCTCCATTTCGACGAGCGCGCACTCGCGCAGCGCCCGCTGGATGGTCCGGCCGTATCCGGCGGCGGCCAGCCGCAGCAACTCCTCGTGGCAGTAGGCGAGGTGGTTCTCCTCGTCCTTGGCGATCATCGTGACCGCCCGGCCGACCTCCGGGTGGTCACCGAAGCAGCCGCGCAACATGGCCATCTGCGCGGCGGCGCGCTGCTCGGTGACCCGGCTGTGGGCGAGATAGATGACGATGTCGTGCTCGGTGAGCGGCTCGTCGCGGCGCAGCTTCTCGTGGGCGAGACCGACGCCGCGGGCCTCCAGCAGCATCGTGTAATCCGTCGCGCGCGGCACCTCCACCGGCTCCAGGCCGCGCTTGCGGAGCAGGGCGTTGAAGATCCGCCCGTGCTTGTCCTCGTCCGCGCCATGGCGGGCGATCTTGGGTGCCAGGTCGCGCCGGCTGTCGGGCACGAGCGCGGCGATGCGGCCGTTCTCCCAGCCGCCCTGCGCCTCGCCGCTGGCGGCGATGGAGCAGAACAGCCGGAACGACTCGTCGTTTCCAAGGATCTCCTGGAACACGCTTTTCGCCGAGAGCATCACTGCCACCTCCGGGCACGGCACGCACGCACCGCACGGAAAAGAGTCAAATGCCCGGTATCGGAAGTGGCAACAGGTGGGGCATCCGGCTCATCCGTACGAGGGAATCACGAGCGAATACGGAGGGTCCCGCCGTGCGCGTAACCCCGCGGCACCGGAGGCGTTGTGCTCGGTGACGGCCGTGGCGGGGAAGACCCCCGAGCCCCCACCACGGCCGCGGAAACCTCCGCATACGCGTTCGCTACGCGAGCCCGGCGCGCTCCAGCGCCTCGACACCGGCCCGCAGCCCGGCCACCCGCTCCTCCAGCGTGAAGCCCGCGGGGGTGAGCGACAGGGTGGTGACACCGGCCTCGGCGTACGCCTTCATCCGGTCGGCGATGCGCTCGACCGGGCCGAGCAGCGCGGTGGAGTCGATCAGCTCGTGCGGGATGGCGGCGGCTGCGCCCTCCTTGTCCCCGGCCAGGTACTTCTCCTGGATCTCGGCGGCCTCCTTCTCGTACCCCATGCGCTGCGCGAGCTTGTTGTAGAAGTTCTGCTTGGCGCTGCCCATGCCGCCCACGTAGAGCGCGGTGTACGGGCGGAACTGGTCGGCGAGACCGCGGACGTCCTCGCCCACCGCGAGCGGGACGGTGGGCACCAGGTCGAAGCCGTCGAGGGTCTTGCCCGCCTTCTCCCGGCCCGCGCGCAGCGAGCCGAGGGTGGTCGCCTCGGCGTGCTCGGGGGCGAAGAAGATGACCAGCGCGCCGTCGGCGATCTCGCCGGTCTGCTCCAGGTTCTTCGGGCCGATGGCCGCGATGTAGAGCGGGATGTACTCGCGCACCGGGTGCACGGTCAGCTTGAGGGGCTTGCCGGGCCCGCCGGGCAGCGGCAGGGTCCAGTTCGCGCCCTCGTGGGTCAGCCGCTCGCGCGACATCGCCTTGCGGATGATCTCCACGTACTCGCGGGTGCGGGCCAGCGGCTTGTCGAACCGCACGCCGTACCAGCCCTCCGAGACCTGCGGCCCCGAGACGCCGAGGCCCAGGCGGAACCGGCCGCCGGAGAGGGAGTCGAGGGTCGCGGCGGTCATCGCCGTCATCGCGGGCGTACGGGCCGGGATCTGGAAGATCGCGGACCCGACGTCGATCTGCTCGGTCTGCGCGGCGACCCACGACAGCACGGTGGCGGCATCCGATCCGTACGCCTCCGCGGCCCAGCAGACCGAGTAGCCGAGCCGGTCGGCCTCGCGCGCCACCGCGAGGTTGTCCGCGTCCATCCCGGCGCCCCAGTAGCCGAGGTTGATTCCGAGCCGCATACCCATGCCACCTCTTACTGATCAGTAACGTCGCTGTTCCGGGGACTCTAGCGCGCGGAACCCCGGTACGTCAGGGGTGGGTCCCGGGTAGGCCGGGGGTGGTCCGCCGGTGGGTGATCCAGGGTTATCCACAGGCTGACACGGTCCGCTTTCCGGCCAGTAATCTCGATGTTCATGGAGCGATGTACATGGAGCTAAGGCACCTGGGCCGCACCGGCCTGCGCGTATCCCGGCTCGGGCTCGGCACGCTCACCTGGGGGCGGGACACCGGCGAACACGAAGCGGCGGACCAGCTGAAGGCGTTCTGGGAGGCGGGCGGCACCCTGGTCGACACCGCCGATGTGTACGCGGACGGGGAGGCGGAGTATCTGCTCGGGCGGCTGCTGGAGGGGCTGGTGCCGCGGCGCGATCTCCAGATCGCCACCAAGGCGGGCAGCGTCCCCGACCCCGACCGCCGCTTCGACGGCTCCCGCGGCCATCTCCTGGCCGCCCTGGACGCCTCGCTGGAGCGACTCGGCACGGACCACGTCGACCTGTGGCAGGTGCACGCCTTCGACCCCGTCACCCCGCTCGAGGAGACCCTCCAGGCGCTCGACATAGCGGTGAGCAGCGGGCGGGCGCGCTACGTCGGCGTGTCCAACTTCTGCGGCTGGCAGCTCGCCAAGGCCGCCACCTGGCAGCTGGCCTCCTCCGGTGCCCACACCCGGCTCGCCAGCACCCAGATGGAGTACTCGCTGCTCCAGCGCGGCATCGAGCGCGAGGTGCTCCCGGCCGCCCTCGACCTCGGCATCGGGCTGCTGCCGTCCTCGCCGCTGGGGCGTGGCGTACTCACCGGAAAGTACCGCCACATGACGCCCTCCGACTCCCGCGGCGCCTCCGAACTCGCCGCCTTCGTCGCCCCGTACCTCGACGAGGAGGCGGGCCGGATCGTCGACGCCGTCGCCATAGCCGCCGACGGCCTGGCCACCAGCGCCCTGCACGTCGCCCTCGCCTGGGTGCGCGACCGCCCGGGCGTGACCGCGCCCATCGTCGGCGCGCGCAACGCCCAGCAGTTGCGGGCGGCGCTGTCGGTGGAGGCCCTTAGTCTTCCGGACGAGATCTGCCAGGCGCTCGACGACGTGTCGGCGCCCGTGCACCGCTATCCCGATCAGGACTGGAGCACGCTGTGACGACCGACCACCTCGCCGGCGACCCCCCGCCCGAGGAGGCCACCGACGCGAGCGCGGACCGCGCCGCGCCCGCCACCCCCGCGGCACCGTCGGCGCCCGACGCCACCGCGCCGGGGCC
>NZ_RIBZ01000643.1:0-5252 GCF_003721215.1 Streptomyces botrytidirepellens | reverse complement strand
GGCACCGCCGGGCGGGGGCCGCGGTCTTGACCCATGACATCTGTCATCTCCAGGTCACGACCACAGACACTGCCGCCGGAGGGCCCCGCTCGGCGAAGCTGGGGCCATGACAGCGACCACCGCACCCTCCGCCACCGGCGAGCGGGCCGACACCGCGGCCTCCCGGCCGGTGGTGGGCTTCACCGGCGTCAGCAAGAGCTACGGCACCGTGCGCGCCGTGGACGGCCTCGACCTCCACCTCCACCCGGGCGAGACCGTCGCCCTGCTGGGACCCAACGGCGCGGGCAAGTCCTCCACCCTCGATCTGCTGCTCGGACTGCGCACCCCCGACAGCGGCCGCGTCGAGGTCTTCGGCACCACGCCGCACCAGGCCATCGCCCGCGGCCGGGTCGGCGCGATGCTCCAGAGCGGCTGCCTCATGCAGGAAGTCACCGTCCGCGAGCTGGTGCGGCTCGCCTGCGATCTGCACCCCCACGGCCACCCGGTCGACGAGGTCCTTCAGCGGGCGGACCTCACCGAGATCGCCGGCCGCAAGGTGAACAAGCTCTCCGGCGGCCAGGAGCAGCGGCTGCGCTTCGCCTTCGCCACCGCGGGCGCCTCCGACCTGATCGTGCTGGACGAGCCGACGACCGGGATGGACGTCTCGTCCCGGCAGTCCTTCTGGGGCTCGATGCGCGACCAGGCCCGGCAGGGCCGCACCATCCTGTTCGCCACCCACTACCTCGAAGAGGCCGACGCGATCGCCGACCGGGTGATCGTGCTGCACCGCGGCCGGGTGCTGGCGGACGGCTCGTCCGCCGAGATCAAGGCGATGGCCGGGGTCCGGCGGATCTCCTTCACCCTGGACGGCCCGCCCGACGAGGCGGCGCTGCGCGCCCTCCCCGCCCTGACCGGCCTCGACGTAGCGGGGCGTACGGTACGGATGCGGTCCACCGACGCGGACGCGACCGTGCACGCGATGTACGGACTCGGGCTCTACCCGCGCGGCCTGGAGGTCGCCGGGCTCGGCCTGGAGCAGGCGTTCCTCGCCATCACCGACGCCGCCACGACGCCCGAGGAGGCGTGACGATGACGACCCTGGTCAAGCTGGAGATCGTCCGCGCACTGCGCAACAAGAGGTTCATGTTCTTCACGGTCATCTACCCGTCGTTGCTCTTCCTGATGATCGCGGGCGCCTCGAAGAAGACGGACATCGCCCCCGGCACCCCTCTGTCGATGCCGCTCTACTACATGGTCGCGATGGCCTCCTTCGGCGCGCTGACCGCCGCCCTGATGGGCAACAGCGAGCAGATCGCCAAGGAGCGCGAGGGCGGCTGGGTGCGGCAGCTGCGGCTCACCTCGCTGCCCGGACGCGGCTATGTGACGGCCAAGATCGCCTCGGCCGCGGTCTCCACCCTGCCCTCCATCGTGATCGTCTTCATCGTGGCCGCCACCGCCAAGGGCGTGCGGCTGGACGCCGCCTGGCAGTGGCTCGCGCTGACCGGCGCCATCTGGGCGGGCTCGCTCGTCTTCGCCGCCCTGGGCGTGGCCATCGGCTATCTGGCCACCGGCGACGCGGTGCGGCCCCTGACGATGATCATCTACTTCGGTCTGTCGATCCTCGGCGGCCTGTGGATGCCGATGGCCTCCTACCCGCAGTGGCTGCGGGACATCGGCGCCTGGCTGCCCACCCACGCCTACGCCGCGCTCGGCCAGGCCATCGAGGTGGGCAACGCCCCGCACGCGAGGGACGTGGCCCTGCTCGCCGCCTACCTGGTCCTCTTCTCGGGCGCGGCGGCCTGGCTGTACCGCAAGGACACCCGCACGACATGAGCCGGCCGACCTGGTGGCGCGACGCGGCGGCCGACGACGAGGACACGAACGCTCCGGCCATCGGCCGGAGCCCCGAGAACCGCCGACAGGCCCTGATCAAGCTGATGTGGATCGGGATCTGGATGGCCTACCTGGGCGCGCCGGTGAGCGACCTCGCGGAGGGCCACCACACCGTCCCCGCCACCGTGTTCGGCGCGCTCGGCCTGCTGGTCTTCGTCACCATCTATCTGCTGCTGGTGTTCCGGTACACCGGCCGGAACCTGGACCGGACCGCCATCACCCGGGCGCTGGGGGCGATCTGCGCGCTCGCCGCCGTCCTCACGGTCACCCTGGGCGACGCCTGGCTGGTGCTCGCCGTCTATGTCTCCGTCGCCTTCGGCGCGGTCCTGCCGCCGCGGCTCGCCCGGTGGGCGATCCCGCTGAACACCGTCGCCATGGTGGGCGTCGGCCTGCTGGTCCGCAGCTCGCACGACCTCATGTCCGCCCTGGTCGTCCCCTCCCTGCTCGGCGGCTTCGCGATGAGCGCGGTGGGGCAGATGCTCCGTACGACCCGGGCGCTGCGCGAGGCCCGCGCCACCGTCGCCCAGCTCGCCGCCAACGAGGAGCGGCTGCGGCTCGCCCGCGACCTGCACGACCTGCTGGGCCACTCGCTCTCGCTGATCACGCTCAAGAGCGAACTGGCCGGGCGGATGCTGCCCGGCAAGCCCGAACAGGCGGCCCAGCAGGTCGCCGACATCGAACGGGTCAGCCGGCAGGCCCTGGTCGACGTGCGGGAGGCGGTAAGCGGCTTCCGCCGCCCCACCCTGGAGGCCGAGCTGGCCGGGGCCCGCACCGCGCTCGCCGCCGCGGGCATCACCGCCGACCTGCACCGGGCCGGCGCCCACCACCCGGACCTGCCGCCCGACCAGGAGGGCGCGCTGGCCTGGGCGCTGCGCGAGGCCGTCACCAACGTGGTCCGGCACAGCGGGGCGCGCCGCTGCACCGTGACCCTCACCGAGGTGGGCGACGAGCTGTGCCTGACCGTCACCGACGACGGTCGCGGCGCGACCGGCCCGCACGGCAACGGGCTGAACGGCCTCGCCGAGCGGCTCCAGCTGGCCGACGGCCGTCTGGAGACCGGCCCGAACGACCACGGCGGCTTCACCCTCCGCGCCCTGGCCCCGCTGTCCCGCGGCGCCCCCGCGAATCTCCCCGTCGAGTCCGCCCCCGATCCCTGACCGGCCGCCGCCGGATACGCTGCCCGGGTGATCCGGGTATTGCTCGCCGAGGACCAGTCGATGGTGCGGGAGGCGCTGGCCGCGCTGCTCGGGCTGGAGGACGAGATCGAGGTCGTCGCCCAGGTGGCGCGCGGCGACGAGGTCGTGGACGCGGCCCGGGCCCATCGGCCCGATGTCGCGCTGCTGGACATCGAGATGCCGGGGCTGAGCGGGCTCGACGCGGCCGCCGCGCTGCACGCGGCGGAGCCCGGGGTGCGGATCGTGATCCTGACGACCTTCGGCCGCCCCGGCTATCTGCGCCGGGCCATGGAGTCCGGCGCGGACGCCTTCCTGGTCAAGGACGCCCCCGCCGCCCAGCTCGCCGACGCGATACGGCGGGTGCTGCGCGGCGAGCGGGTCATCGACCCGACCCTGGCCGCGGCCGCCCTGGTGGACGGGGCCAGCCCGCTGACCGCGCGGGAGCGCGAGGTGCTGGGCGCCTCCGCGGACGGCTCGACCAACGCCGAGCTGGCCCGGGCGCTGGGCCTGTCGCAGGGCACCGTCCGCAACTACCTCTCCACGGCCATCCAGAAGACGGCCGCCCGCAACCGGGCCGAGGCGGTCCGCATCGCCCGCGACAAGGGCTGGCTCTGAGAGGTTCAGTTGAGCCGCGCCCGGGCCGCGCGCGCCTGGCGCCGTACCGCCTCCGCCGCCTCCGGCTCCATCACGGCCACCACCTCCGCGTACTCCTCCAGCTCCCGCGCCCCGGTGAGGAAGTCGCCGCGCTCGACCAGCAGCTGCGCGCGCTCGTAGCGCAGCCGCGCGGGATGGCTGGGCAGCAGCAGCGCCAGCTCGACCGCCCACAGCTGGACGTCGGTGCGCTCGGGGCGGGCGGCGGCCCACGCGCGGACGTTGTTGAGGATCCGCAGCATGATGTCCAGCGGATCGGCCGGGCCCAGCACCGACGGCTCCGGCGGCGCGCCGGTGACCCCCGACACCAGCAGCGCCGCGTCCTGGCCGGACAGCCTCCGGCCGCCGTCGAACGGGTCGGCCAGTACGTGGTCCCCGTACGGATCGCCGAAGCCGACCACGAAGTGGCCCGGCAGCGCGACCCCGTACACCGGTGCGCCCGCCCGCCGCGCGACCTCCATCCACACCAGCGACAGCAGGATCGGCAGCCCGCGGCGGCGCCGCAGCACCTGGTGCAGCAGCGAGGAGTCCAGCCGCCGGTAGTCGGCCGCCGAGCCCCGGAAGCCGTACCGCTCGCCGAGCACCCGGGCGAGGGCGTCGGCCCAGGCGGCGGGCCCGCCGGGGGCGAACGGAACCTCACCGGCCAGCCGGTCGAGCTCGATCTGCGCCTCGTCGATCCCGGCCTCGTCCAGCCCGTCGTCGGCCACCATGCCCATCAGCAGGCACAGCAGGGCCAGGTCGGGGCGTTCCTCGCGGGCGGCGTCGGCGAATCTGCGGCGTGGTGACATCTCGTTCATGCGTGATCGGTGCTGGGCGCGCGCCAGTGGTGGTAGCTGTGGTGGAGGGTGAATCCCATGCCCTCGTAGAGGGCGTGGGCACCGCTGTTGTCCGTCTCGACCTGGAGGTACGCAGCCGAGGCACCCTCCTCCAGCGCCCGGCGGGCCAGCGCGGTCATCACGGCTCGGGCCAGCCCCTGCCGCCGTTGCTCCGGGGCGGTCTCCACCGCCGCGAACCCGGCCCAGCGGCCGTCGACCACACAGCGCCCGATCGCGGCGGGGGCACCCTCCGTCGCCTCGCCGCGTATGGTCGCGAACCACACCGACGGGCCACCGGAGAGCACCGACAGCGCCTCGGGGGTGGGCCGGGCGGAGCGCTGGTAGCGGGCCAGCCAGGCGTCGTCGATCTGCCGGGAGAGCGTCACCGCCGCGACGTCGGCGTCCTGGTCGGCGATCGGGGCCAGGGCCGCGATGCGCACCTGCGCGGAGACCTCCCGGGTCCAGCCGCGCGTCTCCAGCTCCGCGGCCAGCGACTCCTGGGTGCCCTCGGCGCCCGTGCTGACCTGGACGTACGCGGGCAGCCCGCGCTCGGCGTACCAGCCGGTCACCCGGCGCAGCGCCTCGTCGAGACCGCAGCCGGGGTCGCCGAGCGGCAGGACGGAGTTGGCGCGCCGGGTGAACCCGCCGGACGCGCGCAGCTCCCACTCGCCCAGCGGCTCGCGCTCGGTGGGCGGCCAGGCGCGGGCGGCGACCCGGTCCAGCTCGCGCGCGTTCGCCG
>NZ_RIBZ01000638.1:0-5249 GCF_003721215.1 Streptomyces botrytidirepellens | reverse complement strand
CGGCCGTCCTGTGCGAGGCGCTGGCCGCCGCCGCGCCCGGGGCCCGCCTCGTCCACCTCGGCTCGGCGGCCGAGTACGGGGCGGGCGAGCCCGGCCGCCCCCTCGGCGAGAACGCGCCCGCCCGCTCGGCGTGTACGGCGCGACCAAGCTGTCCGGCACCCTCGCGGTCCTCGACTCGGGCCTGGACGCCGTGGTCCTGCTGGTGTTCAACCCGCTCGGCCCCGGTTCCCCGGCAGCGAGCCTGCCCGGGCGGCTCGCCGCCGAGCTGCGGCTCGCGATGCGGCATGACCCCAATGACGCCGACGAGCCGGACGCCACCGTCCGCGTCGGGGACCTGTCCGCCCACCGCGACTTCGGGGACGTCCGCGACGTCGCCCGGGCCGCCGGTCTCGCCGCCACCACGCCCGGCCGGGCCCCGCGCCTCCTCGCCATCGGGGGCGGCACGGCCCGCCCGGTGCGGGAGGTGGCCGAGGGGCTGGTGAGGGAGAGCGGCTTCCGCGGCCGCATCGAGGAGAGCGGCGGCGGCTCGGCCCGCTCGCCGCCGTCAGCTGGCAGCAAGCGGACATCGGGGCCGCCGGGCGGCTCCTCGGCTGGCAGCCCCGTTACTCCTTCGCCGAGTCGCTGACCGGTCTGTGGGCGGCGAGCGAGGCCCCGGCCGAAACCCCCGCCCGATGACGGACCATCAGCGCCGTCTGCTCGTAACCCTGTACGTCCACCCGGCGGCCGATCCGCACCCCTGGCGGGTGCTGGAGCGGGCCGCCGGGCGGCTGTACAGGGTCATCCTCAACCGGGCGGACGGGCCGGGCATCCGCCCCGACCCGGTGTTCGCCGAGGCCGCCGCGCGGCTGCGCGCCGCGGGTGCGCCGCTGCTCGGGTACGTCGACACCGCGTACGGCCGCCGCCGGGTGGGTGCGGTGCTCACCGACGTGCGGCGGCACCGCCGCTGGTACGGCGTGGACGGCGTGTTCCTCGACCGGACCGCGGCGCACGCCGCGACGCTGCCCCGCTCCCGGCGGCTGGCGCTGGCGTCCCGGGTGCTGGGCGCCCGTACGGTCGTGTTCAATCCCGGCACCCACCCCGATCCGCGGTACGCCGCCCTGGCCGACCTGCTGGTCACCTTCGAGGGCCGGTGGGACACCTACCGGCAGGCCGAGGTGCCGGACTGGACCGCCGCCCATCCGCCGGGGCGCTTCTGCCATCGGGTGTACGACATGCCCGGCGGGCGGGCCGGACAGGTGGGCCGCACCGCCCGGGCGCGCGGCGCCGCCGTGCACTGCGCGTTGCCCGGAGCGGGCGCCAACCCCTGGCGGTCCGCGCCCGACGAGCTGGAGGAGGCCCCCCGGTGACCGTACGGACGGTGTGGCGCCTGCGGCGCCTGGCGGCGGCGCTGATCGCAGCGCTGCTGCTGATCCTGACCGGATGCTGGGCGGCGGCTCCGCGGGCCGCGGCGGCGACCGGCCCCCGCGCTGGCAACCCCGCCCCGGCACCGCCTGGCAGTGGCAGCTGGCGGGCCGGATCGACGAGTCGGTCGACGTACCCGTCTACGACATCGACGGCTTCGAGAACTCCGCCCGCACCGTCGCCCGGCCGCACGCCCGTGGCCGCAAGGTGATCTGCTACATCAACGTCGGCGCCAAGGGTTTCGATGCGGTGGAGCCCGACCTGACGGACGGTTACCGCAATCGCACCGGCTTCCCGCTCACCGGAAGAAGGCGGTCTTCCACGTCGAGTACGCCCTGAAGCCGGGGGACTTCTGCCGGACCGCGAAGCGGCTGCGGCTCAGCTCGATGCAGAAGCGGCTGGACCTCGACCCCTGGCGCCGCTCCTGCTGAGCGCCGTCCGCGCCCCCTCTTCTGGTGCTATATCCGGCCATTTTCCCAAGGGCCCGGCCGGACCCGCATCCCGTGCCCGCGCGCTACCGCGCGGGCACGGTGCCCTATCCGTCCGGCGGCCCGAGATCGCGTGTCAAGGCCCACGGGCCTCGGTGCGGGGATTGGCAACTTGCTGCCGAAGGGGAAGCAGCGGCGCTCAGACGCGGTTTGCTGATTCAAGCAGACAGACAACGGCCTGCGGCGGTGATCGGGGGGACCAAGAGCGAGGTGGCCCTGGACGGGGGTCGGGGCCGCCCGTGGCGCAGGCGGCGTCGGGGAGATTCAGCCCCGACGCCGCCTCCCGGCCACCGCGTCGGACGAACGGGCCCTGGCTAAGGTCTGGAGCCATGCCGCACACCGCCGATACCGCAGCCGACACTGCCGCCGACACCGCCGTCGATACGGCCGCGCTGATCGAAGACCTGTATCCCGCCCTGGCCGCGCTCCGGGAGGCGGGCCCGGTGCACCGCATCGCCGGCACCGACGGCCGCCCCGCCTGGCTGGTCACCCGCTACGACGACGTACGGCGGGCGTTCGCCGACCCGCGCCTCTCGCTGGACAAGCGCCACGCCGCGCCGGGCAACTACAGTGGCTTCTCGCTGCCACCCGCCCTCGACACCAACCTGCTCAACATGGATCCCCCGGACCACACCCGGGTGCGCCGCCTCGTGGTCAAGGCGTTCACCTCCGGCCGGGTCGAGAAGCTGCGCGAACCGGTCCGGCGTGTCGCCGGTGAGCTGCTCGACGCCATCGAGGCCGACGGCCGTGCGGATCTGCTCGCCACGTACGCCGGACAGCTGCCCATCATCGTCATCTGCGATCTGCTCGGCGTCCCGGAGGGCGACCGCCGGGACTTCCGCGCCTGGAGCGACGCCCTGATCACCCCCGACCCGGCGCGGCCGCAGGGGGCGAAGGAGGCGGTCGGCGCCATGCTGCGCTTCTACACCGGCCTCATCGCGAAGAAGCGCGCCGAGCCCGGCGACGATCTGCTGTCCGACCTGATCAGGGTGCGCGACGACGAGACGGAGGGCGGCGCCGACCGGCTCAGCGAGGACGAACTGACCTCGCTGGCCTTCCTCATCCTGCTCGCGGGATACGAGAACACGGTCCACCTCATCGCCAACTCCGTGCTCTCCCTGCTCGACCACCCCGAACTCCTCCACGAGCTGCGCGAGGACCCCGCCCGCATCCCGGCCGCCTTCGACGAGCTGGCCCGCTACGAGGCCCCGGCCCCGCTCGCCATTCGCCGCTTCCCCCGGGAGGACATCGAGATCGGCGGTGTGACGATCCCCGCCGGGGAGACCGTGCTGCTCTCCGTGGCCTCGGCGCACCGCGATCCGGCGCGCTTCCAGGACCCGGACGCTCTCAATCCGCATATTGGCCGATCCGGGCACCTTGCCCTCGGTCACGGCATCCATTACTGCCTGGGCGCACCGCTCGCCCGGATGGAGACCGACATCGCTCTGGCCACGCTGTTGTCCCGTTTTCCGGGGTTGCGGCTGGAGGTGCCGAGGGAGGAGCTGCGGTGGCGGCCGACGATCCGTGCACGTGGCCTGATCTCGCTGCCTGTGACCTGGTGAGCGAAGGGGCGAACAAGTTTTTGATGCATAACCTTCGGTGGATGCGGTAAAAAGGTCATCGAGCCCGCCCGGTGTGCATCCCCCGTCGCACCGGGCGGGCCTCTGTGTGAGCGCACTCCTCTCCCTCGCTGTGAGCACACTCCTCACCGCGGTCGGGCGCGCTGCGAGCATCCCCCCGGACCGCACCCGCGCCGGACGCCACGGCAACCCCTACGGTCCCCATAAACCCCTGACTTACCGACCGGTAATCGGTCGGAACCGGGCATCCGGGGCCGAGAGTAAGCTCACATCCCTACCCTCTGCTGCGGCTTTAGCCGAGGCCATTAGCCTCCCTTTCATGACGGTCCTGCCCGACGGGCTTCCCCTAGCCGATGAATTCCCGGATGTGACGCGAGACGAGTGGCATCGCCTCGTGGAAGGCGTGCTGCGCAAGACCGGCGCGTCGGACGCCACGGGCGTACACGCCGAAGAGGCCCTCGCGACCGAGGTCGAGGACGGCATCACCGTCCGCCCCCTCTACACGTCCCAGGACGCCCCCCAGGACCCCGGACGCCCCGGCTACCCGGGCTTCGCCCCGTATCTGCGCGGCGCGCGGGCCGCGGGGTCCGCGGTCTCCGGCTGGGACGTACGCCAGCGGCACGCGCACCCGGACGCGGGCACCACCAACCGGGCCGTGCTCGCGGACCTGGAGAACGGCGCCGGGTCGGTGTGGCTGGCGGTCGGCGAGGGCGGGGTGGCCGTCGACGCGCTGCCCGAGGCCCTGGCCGGTGTCTACCTCGACCTCGCCCCCGTCGTCCTCGACGCGGGCCCCGACTTCGAGGCCGCGGCCCGCGCCCTGCTGCGGCTGTACGCCGACCGTCAGGTGCCGCCGCACGCGGCGCTCGGCAACCTGGGCGCCGACCCGCTGGGCCTGGTGGCCCGCACCGGCCGGGACGCGGACCTGCCCGCCCACCTGGCAGCCGCCGCCGACCTGGCGGTCGCCTGCTACCGCGACCACCGCGGCGTCCGGGCCCTCACCGTGGACGCGCTGCCGTACCACGAGGCCGGTGGCGGGGTGGCCCAGGAGCTGGGCTGCTCGCTGGCCGCCGGGGTGGCGTATCTGCGCGCGCTGACCGGGGCCGGGATGCCGGTCGAGGCGGCTTGCTCCGAGCTGGAGTTCCGCTACGCGGCCACCGCCGACCAGTTCACCACCATCGCCAAGCTGCGTGCCGCGAGGCGGCTGTGGGCGCGAGTGGCGGAGGCGTGCGGGGTGGCGACGGGCTCGGCGGAGTGCGCCCAGCGCCAGCACGCCGTCACCTCGCCGGTCATGATGACCCGGCGCGACCCCTGGGTGAACATGCTCCGCACCACCGTGGCGAGCCTGGCCGCCGGGGTCGGCGGCGCCGACGCGGTCACGGTGCTGCCGTTCGACAGCGCGATCGGCCTGCCGGACGACTTCGCCCGCCGCATCGCCCGCAACACCTCCACGATCCTGCTGGAGGAGTCGGGGCTGGCCCGGGTGATCGACCCGGCCGGTGGCTCCTGGTACGTCGAGTCGCTGACCGAGGAGATCTGCCGCGCCGCGTGGGGCTGGTTCCAGGAGATCGAGCGGGCCGGGGGACTGGCCGCCGCCCTCGCCTCCGGCCTGGTGCGCGACCGGCTGGCCGCCACCTGGGAGCGCCGCTCGCGCGACCTCGCCCGCCGCAAGGAGCCGATCACCGGAGTGAGCGAGTTCCCCAACCTGGCCGAGCCGCCCGTCCGGCGCGAGGCCGCGCCCGAGCGGTCCGGCGGCGGGCTGCCGCGGGTGCGCCGCGACGAG
>NZ_RIBZ01000644.1:0-5237 GCF_003721215.1 Streptomyces botrytidirepellens | reverse complement strand
CGGACCGCGGCCGCCCGGAAGGGGCCGGGTCAGAGGGGTGGGCGGGTGGGGGTGGGGTCGGCGCGGCGCAGGCGGAACCAGTAGAAGCCGTGGCCCGCCAGGGTGAGCAGGTAGGGGAGCTCGCCGATGGCGGGGAAGCGGACGCCGCCGATCAGCTCGACCGGGTGGCGGCCCGCGAAGGACTGGAGGTCCAGCTCCGTGGGCTGGGCGAAGCGCGAGAAGTTGTGCACGCACAGCACCAGGTCGTCCTCCCCGTCCGGGGTCCGCGGGGCCTCGCGGAGGAAGGCGAGGACGGCGGGGTTGGAGGAGGGCAGCTCGGTGAAGGAGCCCAGCCCGAAGGCCGGGTTCTGCTTGCGGATCTCGATCATCCGCCGGGTCCAGTGGAGCAGCGACGAGGGGCTGCTCATGGCCGCCTCGACATTGGTGACCTGGTACCCGTACACCGGGTCCATGATCGTCGGCAGGAAGAGCCGCCCCGGATCGCAGGAGGAGAAGCCCGCGTTGCGGTCGGGGGTCCACTGCATGGGGGTGCGCACGGCGTCGCGGTCGCCGAGCCAGATGTTGTCGCCCATGCCGATCTCGTCGCCGTAATACAAGATCGGCGACCCGGGCAGTGACAGCAGCAGCGCGGTGAACAGCTCGATCTGGTTGCGGTCGTTGTCCAGCAGCGGGGCGAGTCGGCGCCGGATGCCGATGTTGGCGCGCATGCGCGGATCCTTGGCGTACTCCGCGTACATGTAGTCGCGCTCTTCGTCGGTGACCATTTCCAGGGTCAGCTCGTCGTGGTTGCGCAGGAAGATGCCCCACTGACAGCCGGAGGGAATGGCGGGGGTCTTGGAGAGGATCTCCGAGACGGGGTAGCGCGATTCGCGGCGCACCGCCATGAAGATGCGCGGCATGACGGGGAAGTGGAAGGCCATGTGGCACTCGTCGCCGCCCGCCTCGTAGTCGCCGAAGTAGTCGACGACGTCCTCCGGCCACTGGTTGGCCTCGGCCAGCAGCACGGTGTCGGGGTAGTGGGCGTCGATCTCGGCGCGGACGCGCTTGAGGAGCTGGTGGGTGCGGGGGAGGTTCTCGCAGTTGGTGCCCTCCTCCGCGTACAGATACGGGACGGCGTCGAGCCGGAATCCGTCGATGCCGAGGTCCAGCCAGAAGCGCAGGGCGGCCAGTACCTCTTCCTGGACGGCCGGGTTCTCGAAGTTGAGGTCCGGCTGGTGCGCGAAGAAGCGGTGCCAGTAGTACTGCTTGCGTACCGGATCAAAGGTCCAGTTGGACGTCTCGGTGTCGACGAAGATGATGCGGGCGTCCTGGTACTGCTTGTCGTCGTCGGCCCAGACGTAGTAGTCGCCGTACGGTCCGTCCGGATCGGTGCGGGACTCCTGGAACCACGGATGCTGATCGCTGGTGTGGTTCATGACAAAGTCGATGATGACGCGCATGCCGCGCTGGTGCGCGGCGTCCACGAACTCGACGAAGTCGGCGAGATCCCCGAACTCCGGCAGTACGGCCGTGTAGTCCGAGACGTCGTAGCCGCCGTCGCGCAGCGGGGAGGCGAAGAAGGGCGGCAGCCAGAGGCAGTCGACGCCGAGCCACTGGAGGTAGTCGAGTTTGGCCGTGAGTCCCTTGAGGTCGCCGATGCCGTCGCCGTTGCTGTCCTGGAAGGAGCGCACCAGGACCTCGTAGAAGACGGCGCGTTTGAACCAGTCGGGGTCACGGTCCTTGGCGGGGGTGTCTTCGAACTTGTCCGGTACGGGCTCGTTGACGATCATGGTGTGGGTGACCCTCCGATCGGTGAGGACGGTCGCAGGGAGAGCACGTGCGCGGGAGCCATGTCGCGCCCAGGCTCCAGGCGTACGTAGTTGTCCCTGCCCCAGTGATAGGTGTCGCCGGTGAGCTCGTCGCGCACCGGGACGGACTCGTGCCAGTCGAGGCCGAGTTCCGGCATGTTCAACGAGACCGTCGCCTCCTGGGTGTGGTGGGGGTCCAGGTTGACGACGGTGAGCACGCACGAGTCGCCCGTGCGCTTGGAGTAGACGATGACGGAGTCGTTGTCCGCGTGGTGGAATCGCAGGTTGCGCAGCCGGCGCAGGGCGGGGTGCCGCCGGCGCAGCCGGTTGAGCCGGGTGATGAGCGGGGTGAGCGTGGTTCCCGCACGCTCGGCGTCCGCCCAGTCGCGGGGGCGCAGCTGGTACTTCTCCGAGTCCAGGTACTCCTCGCTGCCGGCGCGCAGCGGGGTGTTCTCGCACAGCTCGTAGCCCGCGTAGACACCCCAGGTGGGGGAGAGGGTGGCGGCGAGGACGGCCCGTACCGCGAAGGCCGGGCGGCCGCCGTCCTGAAGGTAGGCGTGCAGGATGTCGGGGGTGTTGACGAAGAAGTTGGGCCGCATCCAGGCGGCCGCGTCCCCGGACAGCTCGGTGAGGTAGTCGGTCAGCTCCTGCTTGCCGTTGCGCCAGGTGAAGTACGTATACGACTGCTGGAAGCCGATCATGCCGAGCGTGTTCATCATCGCGGGCCGGGTGAACGCCTCGGCGAGGAAGATGACGTCGGGGTCGGTGCGGTTGATGTCCCCGATCACCTTCTCCCAGAAGGCCACGGGCTTGGTGTGCGGGTTGTCGACCCGGAAGATCCGCACGCCGTGGGACATCCAGAACCGCAGCAGCCGCTCGGTCTCGCGGACGAGGCCGGGGAAGTCGGCGTCGAAGGCGATGGGGTAGATGTCCTGGTACTTCTTGGGCGGGTTCTCGGCGTACGCGATCGTCCCGTCGGCGCGCCGGTGGAACCACTCGGGGTGCTCGGTGACCCAGGGGTGGTCGGGCGAGCACTGGAGCGCGAAGTCGAGCGCCACCTCCATGCGCAGCTCGTGCGCCCGGGCCACGAAGTGGTCGAAGTCGTCCAGGGTGCCGAGGTCGGGGTGGATCGCGTCGTGGCCGCCGTCCGGGGAGCCGATCGCCCAGGGGGAGCCGACGTCGAAGGGGCCCGCGGAGAGCGTGTTGTTGGGACCCTTGCGGAAGGCGGTGCCGATGGGGTGGACGGGCGGCAGATAGACGACGTCGAACCCGGCGGCGGCGACGGCGGGCAGCCGCTCGGCGGCGGTGCGCAGCGTGCCGCTGACCGGGCGCCGCCCCTCGGCCACCTTGGCGCCCTCCGAGCGCGGGAACAGCTCGTACCAGGAGCCGAACAGCGCGCGCTCCCGCTCGACCTGGAGCGGCATCGGGCGCGAGGCGGTGACCAGTTCGCGCAGCGGATGGCGGTCGAGGGCGGCGGTGACGTCGGGGACGAGGGCCGCGGCGAGCCGGTCGGCGACCGGGCGGCGCTCGTCGCGCAGCCCGTCGACGGCGCCGAGCACCGCCTCCCGGCCGTCGTTCTTGGGCACTCCGGCCGCGGCTCTCTCGTGCAGCCTGGCGCCTTCCTCCAGCACCAGATCGGTGTCGATCCCGGCCGGGACCTTGATCCGGGCGTGATGGCGCCAGGTGGCGACGGGGTCGCTCCACGCCTCGACCGTGTACGACCAGCGGCCGGGCGCGGTGGGGGTGATCTCGGCGCCCCAGCGGTCGGTGCCGGGGGCGAGTTCGCGCAGGGGGGTCCACGGCCCCGACCGTCCGGCCGGATCGCGGAGGACGACATTGGCGCTGACCGCGTCGTGGCCCTCCCGGAACACGGTGGCACTGACCTCGAAGGTCTCGCCCACCACCGCCTTGGCGGGGCGGCGGCCGCAGTCGATCAGCGGACGGATATCCAAAAGGGGAATACGACCGATCATAGGATCACCTGACGGCGTTGCGGGCTGATGTGCGGAGGGCGCTTGATGGTCGGCGACGGCCTTTGTCCTTTGTATAGGCTTTACCGCCGGGCGATGGGTTGCGGGCATGACAGCTCCTGTCCGCGTTCACTCTGGTGGGCGGATGGGGTCGGCCATGGGGGGCGCGTTCGGGAAGCCTTCCCACCGGACACCGGGAGACAATCCGGGTTCCCGTTAACTACCGGTTCGTAACGCGGGGTGCATGGCTCGGCCCCGCGCGTATCCGTGCGGGGCCGATGATATGACCGCAATCTCGGGTTGTGTCAGATGCTCCGTGCGCCAGATGCTCCGTCAGCCGCCCGCGCGCAGCAGCCGGTTCGGCGAACCGCGGCCCGCGTTCCGTACCGCGCCCTTGGCCGACTCCGCCGCGAGCGCCGCGCTCACCCGGGCCGGGCTCGCCGAGCGGTGGGCGGCGAGGTAGAGCGCCGCCGCGCCCGCGACATGGGGCGCCGCCATCGACGTGCCCGACAGCGTCGCCGCCGCCGTATCGCTCGTGGGGGACGCCGACACGATCCGGTCGCCGGGCGCGAACAGGTCGACCACCGGGCCCCAGTTGGAGAACGGCGCGCGGCGGTCCGCCCGGTCCGTCGCGCCCACCGTGATCGCCTGCGGCACCCGGCCCGGCGAGAAGGAGCCCGCGGACCGGCCCGCGTTGCCCGCCGCGACCGTGAAGGTGAGACCGGCGCGCACCCCGGCCCGTATCGCGGCGTCCCACTCCGGGACGGGCCCCGCGATCGCCGACCCCAGGCTCAGATTGACCACCGACGGCTTCCGGGCGTGCCGCAGCACCCAGTCCAGACCGGCCAGCACCTCGGCGCTGGTGCCCTCCCCGCGGTCGTCCAGCACCCGTACGGCGACCACGTCCGCCCGCTTCGCCACCCCGTACTGCGTGCCCGCGGCGGTCGCGGCCACATGGGTGCCGTGGCCGTTGCCGTCCTGCGCCACCGGGTCGTCGTCCACGAAGTCCCAGCCGGAGCGGGCCCGGCCGCCGAAGTCCCGGTGACCGGTGCGCACTCCGGAGTCGATGACGTAGATCGTCGTCCCGCGTCCGCCGCCGGCCGGTGCCGTGTACGCCCCGTCCAGCGCCGCCCCGGCGGGCTGGTCGATGCGGTCCAGGCCCCACGACGGCGGGTAGGGCTGGGTCGCCCTGGCGGCGGTGGTACCGCGCAGCGACACCTCGGCGTCCCGGGTCACCGACGCGACCCCCGGGTCCGCCGCGAGCCGCCTCGCCTGCGCCTCGTCGGCCCGTACGGCGAAGCCGTTCAGCGCCCTGCTGTACGTACGGCGCACCGCCGCCCCGTACCGCTCGACGATGCCCCTGCCCTGCCCGGATTCCGCCGACGCCCCCTGGCGCAGCGTCACGATGTACGTGTGCTGCGCCGCCGCGCCCGCGGCCTGTGCGGGCAGCGCCCCGCCCGCCAGCACCACCGCGGCGGCG
>NZ_RIBZ01000639.1:0-5215 GCF_003721215.1 Streptomyces botrytidirepellens | reverse complement strand
GTGCCGGGCAGCCCCGGCACCCGGCGCCAGCCGCCGCGCGGCGGCAGCAACCCGGCCCAGGGCGGGCCGGTGACGGCCTCCGGAACGGCGACGGTGAGCCCCTCGGACGCCGTCACCTTGCCGGAGCCCGCCGCGTCCAGTGCGTCGGCGAACTGACCGGCCGAGACGGTGGTGTCCAGCGCCCCCGGCCCGCCGGGGGCACCGGCGTCCGTGGCGCCCGCGGTGACGACGGCTTCCAGCCGTGCCGTACGGATGGCCAGGACCTCGAAGGACGGCGGGCGGCCGAAGACGGCCAGCACCCCGCCGCCCGCCTGGAGCCGGACGGCGGCGGCGCGGTCGTAGTGGATCAGCCGGGCCAGGAAGGCGGCGAGGTCGGCCGCCTCCCCGGCGTCGGCGAAGTGCAGCTCGTGCTGGAAGGCCGTCATACGGTGACGGCCCCCTCGGCGGACTTCCCGGCGCCCTTCCCGGCCGCCTCCCCGGTGCCCGGCTCGGGCTCCAGGTAGTCGGTCAGGAAGCTCTCCTCCTCGGACGTGACGCGGCGCGGCCGGCCCGCTTCGAGGTCGAAGGGGACGATGCGGGTGGCGGCCCGTACGTACACGGTCTCCTCGTCCTTGACCTCGTAGCACAGGTCGATGGAGGCGGCGCGGATCTCCTTCACCCAGGTCTCGATGGTCACCGGCGTGTGCCGGTGGACGAGGGGCCTCAGATAGTCGATCTCGTGCCGCGCCACGACCACCCCGCCGGTGAACGCGTCACTCCCGTTCCCCGGCGCCAGCCGCCACATGAAGTCGACGCGCGCCTCCTCCAGATAGCGGAGGAAGACCACGTTGTTGACATGGCCGAACGCGTCCATGTCGAACCAGCGCAGGGGGCAGGAGTAGATGTGCCGGGCCATCCCCTCAGCCCCGGGTGAGCTTCTTGTAGGTGGCGCGGTGCGGACGGGCGGCGTCCGGGCCGAGCCGCTCGATCTTGTTCTTCTCGTACGACTCGAAGTTGCCCTCGAACCAGAACCACTTGGAGTCGCCCTCGTACGCCAGGATGTGGGTGGCGACGCGGTCGAGGAACCAGCGGTCGTGGGAGACGACCACGGCGCAGCCCGGGAAGTCGAGCAGCGCGTTCTCCAGGGAGGACAGGGTCTCGACGTCGAGGTCGTTGGTCGGCTCGTCGAGGAGCAGCAGGTTGCCGCCCTGCTTGAGGGTGAGCGCGAGGTTGAGACGGTTGCGCTCACCGCCGGAGAGCACCCCGGCGGGCTTCTGCTGGTCCGGGCCCTTGAAGCCGAAGGCGGACACGTAGGCGCGGGACGGCATTTCGACCTGGCCGACGTTGATGTAGTCCAGCTCGTCGGAGACGACCGCCCACAGTGTCTTCTTGGGGTCGATGTTGGCGCGGCTCTGGTCGACGTAGGAGATCTTGACGGTGTCGCCGACCTTGATCTTGCCCGCGTCGGCGGTCTCCAGGCCCTGGATCATCTTGAAGAGCGTGGTCTTGCCGGCGCCGTTGGGGCCGATGACGCCGACGATGCCGTTGCGCGGCAGGGTGAACGAGAGGTCGTCGATGAGGACCTTCTCGCCGAACGCCTTGGAGAGGTTCTCCACCTCGACCACGACGTTGCCCAGGCGCGGGCCCGGCGGGATCTGGATCTCCTCGAAGTCCAGCTTCCGGGTCTTCTCGGCCTCGGCGGCCATCTCCTCGTAACGGGTGAGCCGGGACTTGGACTTGGCCTGGCGCCCCTTGGCGTTGGAGCGGACCCACTCCAGCTCTTCCTTGAGGCGCTTCTGGCGCTTGGCGTCCTTCTGGCCCTCGACCTTGAGGCGGGCCTGCTTCTTCTCCAGGTACGTGGAGTAGTTGCCCTCGTAGCCGATGGCGCGGCCGCGGTCCAGCTCCAGGATCCACTCGGCGACGTTGTCCAGGAAGTACCGGTCGTGGGTGATGGCCACGACGGTGCCCGCGTACTTGGCGAGGTGCTGCTCCAGCCACTGGACCGACTCGGCGTCCAGGTGGTTGGTGGGCTCGTCGAGGAGCAGCAGGTCGGGGGCCTCCAGCAGCAGCTTGCAGAGCGCGACGCGGCGCTTCTCACCACCGGAGAGGTTGGTGACCGGCGCGTCACCGGGCGGGCAGCCCAGGGCGTCCATGGCCTGCTCCAGCTGGGCGTCCATGTCCCAGGCGTTCGCGTGGTCCAGCTCCTCCTGGAGCTTGCCCATCTCCTCGAGCAGCGCGTCGCTGTAGTCGGTCGCCATCTGCTCGGCGATCTCGTTGAAGCGGTCGAGCTTGCCCTTGGTCTCCGCCACGCCGTCCTGGACGTTCTCCAGCACGGTCTTGGACTCGTCCAGCGGGGGCTCCTGGAGCAGGATGCCGACGCTGTAGCCCGGCGAGAGGAAGGCGTCACCGTTGGACGGCTGCTCCAGCCCGGCCATGATCTTCAGCACCGTCGACTTACCGGCGCCGTTGGGGCCCACGACACCGATCTTCGCGCCGGGATAAAAGCTCAGCGTGACGTCGTCGAGGATCACCTTGTCGCCGTGCGCCTTACGCGCCTTGCGCATGGTGTAGATGAACTCAGCCAAGAGAAACCGTCCGGCAATCTGGTAGGTATCGATGTGCGGGCGCGCCGCATGGGTGCGTGCGGGCTCCGCCGCGTCCAGGGCAGAGACACCCCACCCCATCTTGCCGTACGGCAGGCCCGAGGCGGAAACCAGTTGTTCCGCCGTCCGGGGCGGCCGCCCCGGCAGGAAGGGCCGGAACCCCGCATTCTGCCGAGGCCCCGGCCCTTCCTCACCGTCCGTCGTCGGCGGTCACCCCGCCGGGCGGTCACTCGCCCGAGGGGGCCTTCTTCTTGCGGACGAAGAAGATCGCGCCGCCGCCGACCACGACGAGCACGATGGCGATGCCCGCGATCAACGGGGTGGAGCTGCTGCTTCCGGTCTCCGCGAGGTCACCGCCGTCGGTGGCGTCGACGGCCGTGGTGTCACCGCTGGTGACCTCGCCGCCGCCGGTACCGCCGGCCGACGCCGGGCCCGCCTTGGTGGAGGGGGTGTCACTGCCGCCGGTGCCGCTGCCCGCGGTCTTGCAGTCGAGGACGCCGGAGAAGGTCTTCCGGAATCCGTTCGGGCCCCGGACGCTGAACTTGTAGCTCTGGTCCTCGTTGACCGGAACGGTGACGGTCTTCGACTGACCGGCCTCGACCGTGTACTTCTGGTTCAGCAGCGTGAAGGTGAACGCCTCGTCGCCCTTGTTGGTCGCCGTGACGTCCACACCGCCCTCGGCGCAGTCCTTCTCGGCGGTGACGGCCGGGACCGCGCCCTTCTCCGCCCAGTGGGCGGTGGCCGACGCGGAGACGGTGCTCTCGCTGGAACCGGCGAGTATCTGCGTCTGGCTCTTGGTGTCGCTGGAGAACGCGCGGCCGACCGGCACCTTCGTGGCGGCCTGGGCGGTCAGCGTGGCGGAGCCGTCGGCCGCGTCGGACGGCACGTCGACGTAGACCTCGCCGCCGTTGGCGGCGCTGGTGATCGTCTTGCCGCTCTTGTCGACGAGCTTGACGCCGGATCCGGCGGCCTCGGCGCCCGGGGTGAGGGTGACGCTCTCGGCGTTGGTGCGGACCGTGACCGGACCGAGCCGCTCACCGGCCTTGCCGGAGACGGCCGGCGGGTCGAGGCTCAGCGAGGCCTTGGGCTCGGCCAGGTTCCGCGCGCTCTTCTCCAGGTAGTCGGCGAGCTTCTCGGCCGCCGGGTCGACCGCGTCGACCTTCGCCTTGTCGGAGAAGCGCCAGATGGCGACCTGGGTACCGGCGGCCGCGGTCTTCTCGGTGAGGGCGCCGGAGCCCGCCTTCGAAGCGAGTTCGGCGAGGTCGTTCACCTGGGGGTAGGAGTTCTGGAGAATCCAGTTGATCTTGCCCGCTTCGCGGTTGTTCGCCAGCGAGGTCTGACTCCAGGGCTTCTCTTCGTACTTCGCCTTGCTCTGCGTCGGATTGTGCAGATCGATGCAGTACGTCTGGATGCTGCCGCCGTTGTCGACCGCCATCTCGAAGAGACCGGCGCCGACCTCCTGGTCACCCTTGTCGCGGATGACCGCCTTGTCGAAGGTCTTGAGGCCGCTCAGCGTGGCGGTGGCTCCACCGTTTCCCGGAGGCACATCGTCCGCGGCGGCGGTACCGGCGCCGGCCAGCGCGCCCGCCGCGACCAGCCCTGATGCCAGGACGGCGGCCGCTATACGGGCGACACCCCGCCTCTTCACAGAAATCATGGTTTCCCCTCCGGGCGAGCGCCAGTCAGTTGATGCGCCTCGCCAGCGAACTCAAAACTCAGTAACCCCCGTTGGGCACTCAGGGATCCTAGGGAGCGAAAAGCCGCACGATCCCCGATTGGACCTGACCCCAACCGATCCGAATCGGAATTGTTACCTGCCCCACAGACCCCATATGACCTGGGATTATCGATAAATCACCCCTGGTCAGCGGGCTGTTGCCCCGGTCGGTACGTTTAAAAGGGGTTTGGCCTGTGAGACCCGCCGGAAGGCGGAGGTGCCGCGGGTGAGATCGTGCCCGACCGCCACCGCGTCGATCTCCGCGGTGATCCACCGCCTGGGTCCGCTCTCCCCCGTCCCCTGCGGCGCCTTCTCGCGCTCCCGCTCCTTCTCCCGCTCACGCACCCGCAAGGTGCCGTGGACCAGCAGCGGTTCGCCGAGGGACACCGAAGCGGCCACGTTCGCCGCGAGGGTCCGCCAGGTCCAGACCGTATAGAAGCTCGTATACGCGTCGACCCACCCCTCGCTCTTCCGGTCCCAGCGGCGCACCGTCGCCGCCAGCCGGAACCGGGCCACCGCGACCCCGGCAGCGGTCTCCCAGAAATCCGGCCGCGTCGCGGCGTTCCCCACCACCGTCGTCCAGGTCTCGTTCATGGCCGCGCTCCCCCGCTCTCCCGCGATCCCGCTCTCCCCCTGCGGCCCACCGGACCGCCGACCCCCATGCTGCCCGCGATCCGAGCCCCGCGCCGGAGCCTGTGCACAACCCCCAGGCTGTGGACAACCCGCTCCCTCGTTCCGGTGAACCGCCGACCGGTCCCGCTCTCACCCCTCCCCCGCCGCGATCACGTACTGCGCCCGCACCTCCCGGTACCGCGCCAGCTCCGCCCCCACCGGCGCCAGCACCCGCGCCCGTCCGCAGCCCACCGCCGCGTCCCGCAGCCGTGCCTCCGCCGCCCGTCCGTACCGCCGGGCGGGC
>NZ_RIBZ01000640.1:0-5195 GCF_003721215.1 Streptomyces botrytidirepellens | reverse complement strand
GGTCTCGGCGCCGTCGGCCGCAACCCGGCGGCTGCCTCGCGCCGGGCCCCGCGCTACGCCGTTCGGGCGACCCCCGCGGGGGCCCCGGGCGCGACCGCGATCAACGCGGCGAGACGGACGGCAGCGTCACCCGCTCGGAGCGCCGCTCCCCGTCCAGCACGCGCAGCGCACGGTCCAGTGTCGCGGTGTGCAGTTCGCTCTCGCCCCGGTCGTGCATCAGCGCCAGCGCGTCCCGCAGCGCGATGGCCTTCCCGACCAGCGCCTGGGCGGCGCGCAGCCCGCTGTAGGTGTCATGGCCGCGGGCCGGGTTGATCCGGCCGAGCAGATCGACGGCCTCCAGATAGCCGTCCACGAGGCGCCCCTCCGCGCGGGTCAGCGCGGGCAGCGGGGGAAGTTCCGGTGGAAGCACGGCGCGATCACCGTGCCCCGGGCAGCGAACCCGGTCGCTTACGGCTCTGGGTGACCCCGTCCACCAGCCCGTACGCCACCGCGGCCGCGGCGTCGAAGATCCTGTCGCGGTCGATGTCCGCGCGGATCCGCTCGGCGCTCTGCCCGGTGTGCCGCGCCAGCATCTCCTCCAGCAGCGCCTGGGTCCGCAGCAGCTCACCGGCCTGGATCTCCAGGTCCGAGGTGGTCCCTTCGACGGGCTCGCTGAGCGCCGCCTGATGGATGAGCACCCGCGCGCCCGGCAGCGCCAGCCGCTTCCCCGGTGCCCCCGCGGCGAGCAGCACGGCGGCGGCGGACGCGGCCTGGCCCAGGCAGATGGTCTCGATGTCGCAGGTGACGAAGTGCATCGTGTCGTAGATCGCCGTCATCGCGCCGAACGAGCCGCCCGGGGAGTTGATGTAGAGCGAGACGTCCTGGTCGGGCCCGGCGTGTTCGAGGTGGATGAGCTGCGCGATCACATCGTTGGCCGCCGTGTCGTCGATGGGCGTGCCGAGGAAGACGATGCGCTCGGAGAGCAGCTTGGAGTAGGGGTCCATGGTGCGCACGCCGCTGCTGGTGCGCTCGGTGAACTCGGGCAGGACATAGCGCGCCGTCGGTCGTTCCATCGCGGTCACCTCTCGTGGGTCTCTCGGGGACTCGGCTCCGTAAAAAATGTACAGGATGTACGTCCCGTACGATGGGGAGCATGGCGTACGAGATTCCGGTGACGCAAGCCCGGGCGGAACTGGCGGAGCTGATCAACCGCGTGGTCTACGGCGGTGAGCGGGTGGTCCTCACCCGGCATGGAAAGCCGCTGGTGGCCCTGGTGTCCTCGGCTGACCTGCAACGACTCGACGCGGTCGAGGCGGAGGCGGCGGAGGAGCAGGTGATCAGTACGGTGTCGGCGATGCGCCCGACCTCGTCCGCTCCCGGCGAACGGCGGCGCTTCGGTATCGCGGCAGAACACCGCGGCCCGGACGCCGGGGATCGGCGTCCGGGCCGCGAATGATGACGGCTGGAGGAGTGGCGGTTAGGAGCTGAGCTCCCAGACCGCGTGGGCGATCGCGTCGGTGTTGCGGTCGAGCGCGGTGTCGTCGACGTTGGACGTCTTGTCGCACGCGGAGTGGTAGCACGGGTCGAACGGCTCGCCCGCCTTGCCGCCCCACTGGTCCGCCTGCGCCTGGCTCTTGGTGGACTCGGCGCCGGTGAACAGCCCGCCGACCCGCACCCCGGCGTCCTTGAACGGGGCGTGGTCCGAGCGGCCGTCGCCCTCGGTCTCCTTCTCGGTCGCGATGTTCTTGGCCGCGTACCAGTCCTTGAAGACCTTCTCCAGCTCCGGGTCGTCGTCGTAGACGAAGTACCCGGGGTTGGGGGAGCCGAGCATGTCGAAGTTCAGATACGAGTCGATCTTCGACTTCTCGTCGGACTTCAGGCTGTCCACGTAGTGGGTGGAGCCGACCATGCCGTCCTCCTCATCGCCCCACCAGGCGAACCGCAGATGCTTGGTGGGCTTGAGGTCGGCCTTGGCCACGGCGAGCGCGACCTCCAGGATCGCAGCGGAGCCCGATCCGTTGTCGTTGATGCCGGGTCCGGCCTCGACCGAGTCGAGATGCGATCCGGCCATGAGTACCTTGTCGGCGCTGCCGCCCGGCCAGTCGGCGACGAGGTTGTAGCCCTTGGCGCCGCCCGAGGTGAACTCCTGGACGCCGGTTTTGAACCCCGCCGCGTCCAGCTTGCCCTTGATGTAGTCCAGGGACGCCCGGTAGCCGGGCTGCCCGTGGGCGCGGTTGCCGCCGTTCTCGTCGGCGATCGTCTGGAGCTGGTCCAGATCGGCCTTGACCGCCTTCACGTCGATGTCCGGTGCGGCGGCGCGGGGGGCGATGGTGGCCTGGGCCGCGGAGGCCCCGCTCAGCAGGGTGGCGGCGAGGGCGGCGCAGGTTCCGGCCGCGAGCGTGCCGCGGCGAAAGGGTGCTATGCGATGCACAGTTGGGCTCCGTAGTGATGTGGGGGGTTTGTGCGGAGCTGATAGATCATGATGCGGACATGAGGATCATCGTTTTTCCGTGCAATCGTCAAGGGCGATTCTTTGCCGACGCGTTAACCAGCCTGAAACGCCGCCCCTCTACCCTTCGATAGTCGTGCGTGAGGATGAGGTGGGACGACGTGCATTTGACGCCGCACGAGCAGGAACGCCTGCTCATTCATGTGGCAGCTGACGTGGCTGAAAAGCGACGGTCCCGGGGTGTGCTGCTCAACCATCCCGAGGCCATCGCGCTGATCACCGTGCACATCCTGGAGGGTGCCCGGGACGGCCGTACCGTCGCCGAGCTGATGGCCTCCGGCCGCAAGGTGCTCACCCGCGACGAGGTCATGGAGGGCATCCCCGAGATGATCCACGACGTCCAGGTCGAGGCCACCTTCCCGGACGGCACCAAGCTCGTCACCGTCCACCAGCCGATCGTCTGACGGGAGACGGCGTTCCATGATCCCCGGAGAGATCTTCCACGCGGACGAGCCGGTACGGCTCAACGAGGGGCGGCCGGTCATCCGGCTCACCGTGCTCAACGCGGCCGACCGGCCGGTCCAGGTCGGCTCCCACTACCACTTCGCCGAGGCCAATCCGGGCCTTACGTTCGATCGCGCAGCGGCCCGCGGCCACCGGCTCCACATCGCCGCGGGCACCGCCGTGCGCTTCGAACCGGGCCTCCCCGTCGAGGTGGAGCTGGTGCCGCTGGCGGGCGCGCGGGTCGTCCCCGGGCTGCGCGGCGAGACGGGAGGCGCGCTGTGACGGAGCTCAGCCGCGCCGCGTACGCGGACCTGTTCGGGCCGACCGCCGGCGATCGCATACGGCTCGCCGACACCGACCTCGTGGTCGAGATCGAGGAGGACCGCTGCGGCGGCCCCGGCCGCTCCGGCGACGAGGCGGTCTTCGGCGGCGGCAAGGTGATCCGCGAGTCCATGGGCCAGGCCCGCACCACCCGCGCCGAGGACGCCCCCGACACCGTGATCACCGGTGCCGTGGTGCTCGACCACTGGGGCGTGATCAAGGCCGACGTCGGGCTGCGGGACGGCCGTATCACCGGGATCGGCAAGGCCGGGAACCCCGACACCATGGACGGTGTCCACCCCGACCTCGTCATCGGCCCCGAGACCGAGGTCATCGCGGGCAACGGCAGGATCCTCACCGCGGGCGCCATCGACGCCCATGTCCACTTCATCTCCCCGACCCTCGTCGACCAGGCGCTGTCCTCGGGCATCACCACCCTGGTCGGCGGCGGCACCGGGCCCGCCGAGGGCACCAAGGCGACCACCATCACCCCGGGCCCCTGGCACCTGGCCCGGATGTTCGAGGCGCTGGAGGCGTACCCCGTCAACATCGGGCTGCTCGGCAAGGGCAACACCGTCTCGCGCGAGGGCATGTGGTCCCAACTGCGCGGCGGGGCCCTCGGCTTCAAGATCCACGAGGACTGGGGGGCGACCCCCGCCGCGATCGACGCCTGCCTCGGCGTGTGCGAGGAGAGCGGCGCCCAGCTCGCCATCCACACCGACACCCTCAACGAGGCCGGGTTCGTCGCCGACACCCTCGCCGCGATCGCCGGACGCTCGATCCACGCGTACCACACCGAGGGCGCGGGCGGCGGCCACGCGCCCGACATCATCACCGTGGTCTCCCAGCCGAACGTGCTGCCCAGCTCGACCAATCCGACCCGGCCGCACACCGTCAACACCGTCGAGGAACACCTCGACATGCTGATGGTCTGCCACCACCTCAACCCGGCCGTCCCCGAGGACCTCGCCTTCGCCGAGTCCCGCATCCGGCCCGGCACCATCGCCGCCGAGGATATCCTCCACGACCTCGGCGCCATCTCGATCATCTCCTCCGACTCCCAGGCCATGGGCCGCATCGGCGAGGTCGTCCTGCGCACCTGGCAGACCGCGCACGTCATGAAGCGGCGCCGGGGCGCCCTGCCGGGGGACGGGCGCGCGGACAACCGGCGGGCGCGTCGCTATGTCGCCAAATACACCATCAACCCGGCGGTGGCGCAGGGCCTCGACGACGAGATCGGCTCCGTGGAGCCCGGAAAGCTCGCCGACCTGGTGCTGTGGGAGCCCGCCTTCTTCGGCGTCAAGCCGCACCTGGTGCTCAAGGGCGGGCAGATCGCGTACGCGCAGATGGGCGACGCCAACGCGTCCATCCCCACGCCGCAGCCGGTGTTGCCCCGGCCCATGTTCGGCGCGGTGGGACGTGCCCCGGCCGCCAACTCCTTCAACTTCGTCACCCGGGCCGCCCTGGACGACGGTCTGGCCGACCGGCTCGGCCTCGGGAAGCGGTTCGTGCCGATCCGGGGGACGCGCGGGGTGACCAAGGCGGACATGCGGGAGAACGACGCCATGCCGCGGGTGGAGGTCGACCCGGACACCTTCACGGTGACCATCGACGGCGACCCCGTCGACCCGGCTCCTGCGGCCGAACTCCCCATGGCCCAGCGCTACTTCCTCTTCTGACCGCGATGACGACGGACAACACCGCGCCCCCGCGCCCCGCGACACCCGGCTCCGCCGCGCTGCTCATCCTCGCCGATGGGCGGTTCCCCGCCGGAGGGCACGCCCATTCCGGCGGGGCCGAGGCCGCCGTCAAGGCCGGGCGCATCCACGACGCGGCCACCCTGGAGGCGTTCTGCCGCGGGCGGTTGCACACCGCCGGGCTCACCGCGGCGGCGCTCGCCGCCGCGGCCGCCGCCGGGATGGATCCGCTGGTGCTCGACGAG
>NZ_RIBZ01000636.1:0-5191 GCF_003721215.1 Streptomyces botrytidirepellens | reverse complement strand
GGCGCTCGCTGGTGTCGCTGCCGGTTTCCTCACCGTCAAGAACGGGCCCGGGCCCGCCCCATCAGCAGTCACCCACCTGGGGCCCGTGACAGGGCGAGCAGCGCAAGCCCTCCAGACAGTGCGAGGCCAGTCGAGCGCAGCGTGGCCGGGAACGGATGAGCGGCGCAACAACGGCGCCAGGCATGGGGGTCAGAGGTGGCCCAAGCCCAGCTGGGTGTTGATGCGGGCCAGCTTGTTGTAGCGGTGGCAATCCCGATCGGTGGGTCTTGTGCGTTGTAGTCCTGCTGTTCGTCGTCCCATCTGTATGCGACCGCCGCGGCGATGTGCTGGCCCGTAGGTCGGCGGGAAAGAATCAACTCGGCGGGTCCGGGCTGGGCCGTGGCAGCATCGGGGTTGCGCGGGCGGGCTGGTGTGCACAGGGTCTCCGCGCCGCGAACGTCGAGTCGCCAACCGGGGCCCGCGAGGGTGGTGCGATGGCGCGGGCCGCCTCCTCGCGCGCATCGCGGGCGATGGGCTGCGGGCTGGCGTCGACCGCGTCCGGGCTGTCAGGGGCGTCGGTGGGCGCGCAGGTCCCAGAAGGTGATCGACAGCGCCAGGATGGTGGCCTCGTCGGGCGGCGCCGAACAAGTCGGGATTGCTGTAGCCCTTGAGGACGTCGCCGTGTAGGCAGCGGGCCCGAGTCCGCGGTATACGAGGTGCAGTCTGGATGAGGTCGAGTGGGCTGTCTGTTAACAGTCCAGGCGCGAGCGGTTCCCGTCGACCGGCCTTGGGAACTTCACGGCCTCTGGGCGGGCGGGGGTGCGCGAGGAGTTGGCGGAAACGGGGTCCCCCTCTTGCGTGGTCGCTGACACTGTCTCGTGCCGCCTGAGCCAACGTGAGTCGAGGCTTGGGCGGCTTTGCGATCCTCGGCGAGGTCAGGAGGTCAAGCGAACACCACCGTGCGGCGGCCATTGAGCAGCACTCGATGCTCGCTGTGCCATTTCAGGGCGCGGCCAAGGACGCGGCTTTCGACCTCGCGGCCGACCGTGACGAGCTGCTCAGGGGTGTGCCAGTGGCCCGCCCGTATGATGTCCTGCTCGATGATCGGCCCTTCGTCAAGGTCTGCGGTGACGTAGTGGGCTGTGGCACCGATGAGCTTCACGCCTCGGGCGTGCGCCTGGTGGTACGGCCTCGCGCCTTTGAAGCTGGGGAGGAGCGAGTGATGGATGTTGATGATACGGCCGGGCAGACGTTTACTGAGGTCGTCCGAGAGGATTTGCATGTAGCGGGCGAGGACCATCAGTTGGATGTCCTCGGATTCGATCAGTGCCAGCAGCCGTGCTTCCGCTTCCGGCTTGGTGTCCTTGGTCACCGGGATGTGGTGAAACGGGATCTTGTACGAGCCGACAAGCTCCTCGAGATCGCGATGGTTTGACACGACTGCGGCGATCTCGATGGGCAGTTCGTTGATGCTGGCACGGAAAAGCAGATCGTTCAGGCAGTGCCCGAACTTGCTGACCATGATGAGCACGCGCAACTTCTGGTCCACTGGATGGATCTGCCACTCCGTCGGGAAGGAAAAGCCGTCAACGACGTTGGCGAGACCCTCCGACAGGCGCTCCAAAGTCTGCTCTGCGCAGACGCGCATACGTATGAAGACGAACCCGGTATCGATGTCCTTGTATTGCTGGCTTTCCTCGATGCTGCAGCCGACCGAATAGAGGTAGCGAGGCACCGCACGCAAAAGGCCCCCTTTATCGGGGCAGGACAGAGTAATCACGTATTGTATCTGTTGTGGCACCTGCATATCAAAACCTCCGCTTTCTTCAGGCGCGCAACCACACCTGTTGTCCGAACACCGGAGCTGCCTTCGGCCGAATCAGCTGAAGCCCTCGCGCCCCATGCTCCGGGGCAGTAAGAACGCTTATTCACGGCTCTTCTGCGCTGAGCGCCGAGGGCACCGCCAGAACTCCCGATGCGTGCTGACGACCGCTATGTAGAGCACCACCAGCAAGACGGTGCTCAGTGCGTCACCGACGGCACGAAATGCCGCGCCGATCCGTCGGATGGTTCGCGTGCTCATTGGTGCACCAGAACGGTCGGTTTCATGGGCGCCTCCATAACGTTCGGGGTGCGATGGCGGATTCGTCCAGCCCGCGCCTGGCGAGGCCTCCCGCCAGCTCTACGAGGGTGCTGCGCGCTGGTCTCCACACAAACCTCCTCAGCAGAGCACTGAGTGATCTTCTGACCCAGGCAATCTACGGCCGCGGCCCACCGCAGACCGGGCGCTCGCGGGTGATGTCCCCTCCTGCGGGTCTGCAGCTTGTCGGTGCCTCCCGCAGTGGGGGAGCACGCGGGTGGATCCAGGATCTTGGTGGGGTTGCGCGGGTCGTCGGTGACCGGCTCCGGTTCGTGACCGGCGGTGGCGGACTCGGAGGTGAGGTGCACCGGCTGGGTGGTGAACTCGCCGACGGGGGGCAGCATGTACTCGAACATGAACGGGCGGATCCTTCAGGGGCTTGGGTGGAAGAGCGTCAGACGTTGCCGCGGCCGGGAACTGTGACGTCGGGGCGGTTTAGCCGGGCAACGCGCCTCCCGGCAGCCACCCGCCACAAACCCGCTCGACGCCAACGGGCGGCGGCCCCGGGCGCGGCAGTCGGCCGACGACACCCGGCACGGACGGCACGGGGCGGCGGGACCCGGTGCGACGTGCGACGGCGGAAGCGGGGCCAGCAGGAGCACCATCGTCGGGCCGGGACGCAGCGGGCCTCGGCACCACACGGGTACCAGGGCCCGTGCCAGGGGGCGGTCGAGGGATCAGACGGGGTCGGCGATCGGGTCGGGGTAGGGCCAGACCGGCATGTCGCGGGCGCCCTCGCAGGTGAGGACATCGATGCGGTCACCGTCCTGAAGGCGGCCGCCGGTCCACCCGTCCGGGCAACGGGTACCCTGCCACCAGGCGCGCGCCACGTCGCATGCCTTCGCTTGGGAAGGAGCACGGACGAGGAACCGGTAGGTGCGGCCCTCGGTGGTCTCCATCCAGAGCCGGTACACGCGGCGGGAGCCGGGAACGCCCCGGTCTCCCCCGGCGGTGAACGCCATCTTGATGGCGTGGCGGCAGTGGTCGGTGTGCAGGGCGGTGGTGTCGTCGCGTGTCCGGCGGTGGATTAGACGCAGCTCGTCGACGTCGTCCAGGGCGATTGTGCGGGGCCGGTCGCGGTCGGGCGCGGGGCGCACCACGCCGGCGCGGTTCTCCTTCACGTCGGCCAGGACCGTGACGGTACGGGCGTGCGGGTCGTAGGCGGTGACCTTGTAGCGAGTTGTCAGCCCGGTACGCGGCTCCACGGTCGCGGCCGTACCAATGCCGAAGGGGGTCGTGGCGGTGACGGGCTGGTCGGCCCAGGTACAGCCGGGGTACATGTCCGGTGGCGGGATCAGCATGAGAACAGGGGATTCCTTCCATACGGGCGAGGCGTGGCTGGGATGCCAGGCGCTCGGGATCACGGTCGGGGTGCGGCGAGCAAGCCGCGCAAACACCCGGCTGGTGGCCCGGGCCCGGATGTGATGTGGGCACGGGACGGCCGCCCGCGGAGCGATACGGCACGCTCAGCACGGACACACGGATCGGGGCGGGACGGTGCTCCCGGGCGCGAGGCGTGTGGCACGTTGGAGCGGATGCCGGGCACGGCGCGGGCACCGCCGTCCTGCTGCTCTGACGGCGGAAGATGGACAGGGGCAGCGTGCTGCCCCAACTGCCCGGCTCACCCTGGTAGCCGGAGCCCGGGGTGCTTTCCTCCGTCGAGCCGGTCGGCGTATGCGACAAGCTGTTCGGCTGCGGCGTGCATGCCAGGCCCGGTCTCGTAGTCGTAGGTGGGCGCACCGTGGCGGGCCGCTTTCGCGTGCAGCGCCTCGGCAAGCTCGCGGGCATGGTGGGCGAGCAGGTACCGGGCCGCTGCCGTGGCCTGCCGCTGGTCGGTGGGTCGGTCCTCATCGAGCAGGGTCTCGGCGAGGACGTGGACCGCGATCGAGTCGACGTCTGCGGTGGGGAGCTGGGCAGCAACGTGTGCGAGGAGGGCGGAAAGATCCGTCGGGCGCGCCGCCTGCTCGGCGGGGCTGTGGTTGCATACGCCGGTCTCGTCGTGGTCGATCGCGGCGCCGGCGCAGTACTGTGCCCGGTCCTCGGCAGCCTGCTGATTGCGCTCGGCGCGCTCGGCCTGGGCCCTCAGCGCGCGGGCCACTTCCGGCAGACGGCCTGTGAGTACAACGACCGGCACGGTGCCGGACGGTCCGTCGTCCTGGCGCGTGTCGCCGAAGAACGTGAAACGGGTCCAGTCGTGCGCAGGCTCGACCCTGAGCATGTTGCCGGACACGTCGACGAACTGGTAAAAGGCCAGCCTGTCGAGGTGGTCGGCCAGGGCGCGCGCCTTGACCGCGGGCAGGCTCACGGTCACCGTGTCGCCGCCCAGAGCCAGGTTCTCGGCCTCGCAGGACACGTAAGGCCCGCGAGGGCGGGTGGTGGCGAAAAGCTGCACGCGGTGGCTTTGCGGGTCGGTGTAGTTGTACCGGTTCATCAGAGGTGCTCCTGTCTCAGGGCAGGGGTGGTCAGGACATACGCCCGGGCCCGGGGGCCGGACGGGCTGTGACGGCACGGTCGTCTCCGGAGCGGTTAGTCCCACAAGCCCACTGCGGAAGGGTCAAGGGGCTGTGGGCGCGGCGGGCCGGGCGCTTGGCACGGCGCGGGCCCGACACCGCGATCAGGGACGGGACGGCAGGGATTTGTGCTCAGATGCCCTCAGGGCTGTCGGGAGGCTCCGGCCACGATGAGAATCCCAACCGGTCCTGCAACCGCTCGTACTCAACTGCTGCAGCGGCCCGGTGTTCCGGCGTGTGCTCAGTTGCGGGGACTTTCCAGTCGCAGGCGGCCACCAGCCGGTCCGCCGCCTCATGGGCCATATTCGGCTCGGGGTACTCCAGCTCGTTCAGGGTCTGTCCGCTCTGGCGCAGTGTGATCGCGTACGTCCATGGCGAACGGGCCCGGTTCGGCACCACGCGCAGTCCCGGGTGCCGCGGCAGACTACGCAGCTGGTATTCAGCGCTGAGTTCGGCCGCGCGTGTGGTGAGCCGTTGCAACCAGTACGCCACGGGCTCTTGGTGGGCGTAGGCTTCCCGGCGGCCGATTTCGGCGCGCACCTGCCGCAGGGTCCAGCCGGAC
>NZ_RIBZ01000637.1:0-5171 GCF_003721215.1 Streptomyces botrytidirepellens | reverse complement strand
GCCGCACCCGCCGCGTCGGGCGGCGCCGCAGGCGCCCAGCCCGGGCCGCGGAAGACCCGCCCGACCCGCTCGCGCCAGTCGCGGGCGGCCGCGATGTCCCGGGCGATGGCCGCGTACTCATGGGTGGCCACGCGCAGCGGGTTGTAGGTGTCGATGTTCTTGGTGAGCCCGAAGACCGGGGCTTCCGTCTCCGGGACGAACGACCGGAAGAGCCGGTCCCAGACGATGAGGATCCCGCCGAAGTTGCGGTCCAGATAGCCCCCTTGGGAGGCGTGGTGGACGCGGTGGTGCGACGGGGTGTTGAAGACGAACTCGATCGGGCGCGGCAGGGTGCCGATCCGCTCGGTGTGGATCCAGAACTGGTAGACGAGGTTCACCGACGAGCAGAACGCGACCGCGGCCGGGTGCACGCCGAGCGCGATCATCGGTACGTAGAACGGCCACACCGTCCAGGTGGTCCACGGCTGCCGCAGCGCGGTGGTGAAGTTGAACTTGCGGCTGGAGTGGTGCACCACATGACACGCCCACAGGATGCGGATCACATGGTGGCCACGGTGCGACCAGTAGTAGAAGAAGTCCTGCGCGATCAGCATCAGCGGCAGCGTCCACCACTCCACCGGGACGCGCAGCGGGGTGAGTTCGTACACGGCGGCGTAGACCGCCACGATCGGGATCTTCCACACCAGGTCGAAGACGAGGCTGCCGAGCCCCATGGTGACGCTCGTCGCGGTGTCCTTGGCCGCGTATCCGGCGGCGTCCTCATCGGGGTGCAGGCGGTAACTCACCATCTCCACGACGGCGAGCAGCACGAAGGCGGGTATCGACCACAGCACGGCGTTGGGCAAATGCGGCATACCGGCAACATAGAACCGGTTTCGCCCCACCGCCAGAGGTAGTTACCAACAAGTATGCTAGACGTGATGTCAACAACGAGCCCGGGCCGGTCGGCTGACGGCACGTGCCCACCCGGGCCCGGCGGCCCGGAGTGTCGGCGCCGGCCCGTATCCTCATGGACCATGCTCGAAGACCCCACGGCAGCCGCACCGCGAACCGCGTCAACACCCTCGTGGCCGGAGGCCTATCCGCAGGGGTATGCGGTGGTCGACGTCGAGACCACGGGTCTCGCCCGCGACGACCGGATCGTCTCCGCGGCGGTCTATCAGCTCGACGCCCGGGGCGCGGTGCAGGACCGCTGGTACACGCTGGTCAACCCGCAGCGCGATCCGGGCCCGGTGTGGATCCACGGCCTCACCCGCGAGACGCTGGCCGACGCCCCGCTCTTCCCGGACATCGCCGCCGCGTTCGCCGAGCGCCTCGACGGCCGCGTCCTGGTCGCGCACAACGCCGCGTTCGACTGGTCGATGATCGCCCGCGAGTTCGCCCGGTCGAAGACCGAGGCGCCGGTGCGTCAGCGGCTGTGCACCATCGCCCTCTCCAAGGAGCTGGGGCTGCCGCTGGCCAACCACAAGCTGGAGACGCTGGCCGCGCACTACGGGGTCGTCCAGGAGCGGGCCCACCACGCGCTGGACGACGCGCGCGTGCTCGCCGAGACCTTCCGGCCGAGCCTCCACCGCGCCGCCGAGGCCGGGGTGCGGCTGCCCCTGCTGGCCTGTCAGCCGCTCACCGAATGGTCGGACCCGCCGTCCCGCGGGATCGGCGCCCAGCGCTCGTACCGGCAGCAGAGCTGGCGCCCCAGCCGCAAGCGCCCCGCCTGCCCCTACCCCAACCCGGGGCGCTACCAGCCGGGCGGGCTGCTGACCCAGGGCATGCGGGTGGCGTTCTCCGGGGACACCTCGGTCGACCGGGAGCTGCTGGAGGACCGGGCGATCGAGGCCGGGCTGCACGTGGCGACCAGCGTGTCCCGGCTCACCAGCCTGCTGGTCACCAACGATCCGGACGCGGCCACCTCCAAGACCGTCAAGGCCCGCTCCTTCGGGACGCCCATCGTCGACGAGGCCGCCTTCACACAGCTGCTGCTCGACGTCACCCCCGCCGAGCCGACAATCAGGTGAAACTCACGCGACGCGCCCGCGCACCGCTCGCCCGCCACCGCCCGGGACCGCACGCTGTGGCGCATGGCACGCTGTGAGGTCTGCGGAAACGACTACACCATGACGTTCGAGGTGCACGCCCAGGGCAATGTGCACGTCTTCGACTGCTTCTCCTGCGCCATCCACCGCATGGCGCCCATCTGCGAGCACTGCCGGTGCCAGATCATCGGCCAGGGAGTGGAGGTGGAAGGCCATTACTACTGCGGCGCCCACTGCTCCCGCGCGGAAGGGAAGGAGGGCATCGTCGACCACGTCTGAGTCCCGTCCGGATGCGTGGATTGTCGTCCGGTGCCCCCCGTGGCCGGGGGACAATCCACGCCGAGTAGTGTCAAGGACGTGTACCGCTTCCTGTTGACCCGGCAGTGGGTGATCCTCACCCTGATCGGGCTCGCACTGATCCCCACCATGATCAGGCTGGGCTTCTGGCAGCTGCACCGCCACGAGGCCAAGGTCGCGCAGAACCAGCTGATCGGGAACAACCTCGGCGCCCCCGCCGTGCCGGTCGACAAGCTCACCGCCCCCGGCCGCACCGTCCCCCGCGACGACACCTTCCGCACGGTGACCGCCACCGGGACGTACGACACGGCCCATGAGGTCGTCGTCCGCCAGCGCACCGGCTCCGACGAGCAGAGCATCGGCTACTTCGTCCTCACCCCGCTGATCGAGGGCAAGCGGGCCGTCCTGGTCAACCGGGGCTGGATCCCCGCCGGGGCCGACCTCACCAAGTTCCCCGAGGTCCCCGCCGCCCCCAGCGGCAAGGTCACCGTCACCGGCCGCCTCAAGGCCGACGAGACCAGCGCGGACAGCGGCATCAAGGACAAGCAGGGTCTGCCGCCGCGCCAGGTCATGCTGATCAACAGCGAGCAGCAGGCCAAGGCGCTCGGCCGCCCCCTCCAGGGCGGCTACATCGAGCTGACCTCGTCCTCCCCCAAGGGCGCCAAGCAGCCCGACCCGGTGCCCGAGCCGGAGCACGACGACATCGGCCCCCATATGGCGTACGCCGTCCAGTGGTGGCTGTTCTCCGCCGGAGTGCCCGTCGGCTGGTTCGTCCTGGCCCGCCGGGAGCGCCGCGACCAGGCGGCCGAGGCCGCCAAGGCCGCCGCCGGGACCGCCGAGCCGAAGACCCCCGCCGCCGCGCACGCGGACTAGTTCCCCCGCTCTCCGGGAAGACGCCCGGACGTGGCACAGGACATCGACGACTACGCGCTCATCGGGGACCACCAGACGGCGGCCCTCGTCGGCCGCGACGGCTCGATCGACTGGCTGTGCCTGCCCCGCTTCGACTCCGCCGCCTGCTTCGCCGCCCTCCTCGGCGACGACGACAACGGCCACTGGCGGCTCGCCCCCAAGGGCGCCGGTGCCTGCACCCGCCGCGCCTACCTCGACGACTCCCTGGTGCTGGAATCCGTCTGGGAGACCGGCACCGGCACCGTCAAGGTCATCGACTTCATGCCGCAGCGCGACCGCGCGCCCGACGTCATCCGCATCGTGGAGGGCGTCTCCGGCAGCGTCGACATGGCAGGCGTCCTGCGGCTGCGCTTCGACTACGGGCACGTCATCCCCTGGGTGCGGCGCACCGACGGCCACCGCATCGCCGTCGCCGGGCCCGACTCCGTATGGCTGCGCTCCGAACCCGAGGTGCACACCTACGGCAAGGACTTCAGCACTCGCTCCGAGTTCACCGTCTCCGCCGGAGACCGGGTCGCCTTCGTCCTCACCTGGCACCCCTCCCACGAGCCCCGGCCCCGCCTGGTCGACCCGTACCAGGCCCTGCGGTCCAGCCTGGACGACTGGCGCGCCTGGTCCGCCCGCTGCCGCTACCGGGGCCCCTACCGGGACGCCGTCGTCCGCTCCCTCATCACCCTCAAGGCGCTCACCTACGAACCCACCGGCGGCATCGTCGCCGCCCCCACCACCTCGCTGCCCGAACGGCTCGGCGGGGTGCGCAACTGGGACTACCGGTACTGCTGGCTGCGCGACTCCACCCTCACCCTGAACGCCCTCCTCTCCGCCGGCTACCGCGACGAGGCCGCCTCGTGGCGCGACTGGCTGCTCCGCGCGATCGCGGGCGACCCCGCCGAACTCCAGATCATGTACGGGCTCGGCGGCGAGCGGCGCCTCCCCGAGCACGAGCTGCCCTGGCTGGAGGGATACGGCCACTCCGCCCCCGTCCGCGTCGGCAACGGCGCCGTCACCCAGCGCCAGCACGACGTCTATGGCGAGGTCCTCGACACCTTCCACCTCGCCCGCGCCCACGGCATGGCGCCCCAGCCGCACGCCTGGAAGATCCAGAGCGCCCTCATGGACTTCCTCGAATCCGCCTGGCAGGACCCCGACGAAGGGCTGTGGGAGGTCCGCGGGCCCCGCCGCCACTTCGTCCACTCCAAGGTCATGGCCTGGGTCGCCGCCGACCGCGCCGTCCGCACCATCGAGGCCCACCCCGAGCTGAACGGCGACACCGACCGGTGGCGCGCCATGCGGGACGCAGTCCACCGCGAGGTCTGCGAGAAGGGCTACGACGCCTCCCGTAACGCCTTCACCCAGTCCTACGGCTCCACCGCGCTCGACGCCGCCACCCTCCTCATCCCCCGCGTCGGCTTCCTCCCCGCCGACGATCCCCGCGTCCTCGGCACCATCGACGCGGTCCGCCGCGAACTCAGCCACGACGGCGTGATCCGCCGCTACTCCACCGACGACACCGCCGACGGGCTCCCCGGCAGCGAGGGCGCCTTCCTCGCCTGCTCCTTCTGGCTCGCCGACGCCCTCCACCTCGCCGGCCGCCGCCGGGAGGCTTCCTCCTTGTTCGAGCGGCTGCTGTCCCTGCGCAACGACGTCGGCCTCCTCGCCGAGGAGTACGACCCCGGGGCCGACCGGCTGCTCGGCAACTTCCCGCAGGCCTTCAGCCACGTCGGTCTGGTGGGGACCGCCCTCACCCTTTCGGACCCGTCCCAGGCAGACTGAACCCATGGATCTTGGACTCAAAGACCGCGTGTACATCGTCACCGGAGCCACCCGCGGGCTCGGCCGCGCCGCCGCGGCCGAGCTGGTCGCCGACGGCGCCAAGGCCGTCATCACCGGCCGCGACGCCGAGACCGCCGCCGCGGCCGCCGCCGACCTCGG
>NZ_RIBZ01000635.1:0-5171 GCF_003721215.1 Streptomyces botrytidirepellens | reverse complement strand
CGAACGGCGTAGCGCGGGGCCCGGCGCGAGGCAGCCGCCGGGTTGCGGCCGACGGCGCCGAGACCGCCGTCACCGCAGGCCGGAGGGCGGGCCGCGGGCCGGCCCTGTCACCCGAACAGCAGAGCCGTGACCACCCTCACACCCCGCCCGCTCGGCTCGGAACCGGCGGCCGCGGCGGGCGACCATCCCTGGGACGACCGAACCCGGCCACCGAAGGGTGGTGTGCGAGATGACCGCGCACATACGGATCCCCAGAATGGTCTCCCGGGCCGGTGCCCTCTCGGCCCTCACCGCCGTCGCCGTCGGCGGCACCGTGACGGTGCCCGGCGTGCCGCAGCAGGCCGACGCGGCGACCGTGGCGGCCAAGGCGCTGCGGATCGCGGCCTCGAAGAAGGGCGCGCCCTATGTGTACGGGGCGGCGGGGCCGCACCGCTTCGACTGCTCGGGGCTCACCCAGTACGCGTACAAGCGGGCCGGGAAGCGGCTGCCGCGCACCGCCGCCGCCCAGTACAACCGCACCCGCCACATCAAGGTGTCCGCCCGCAAACACGGTGACCTGGTCTTCTTCCATGCGGGAGGCAGCGTCTACCACGTCGGCCTCTACGCGGGGAGCGGCCGGATCTGGCATGCGCCCAAGGCGGGCACGGTGGTGCGGCTGGAGCGGATCTGGACGGGCAAGGTCTCGTACGGGCATGTGCGCTGACCGGCCGGTTGTCGGACCCCGGCGGTAGGTTGACGGAGGATCAGGACCGCCCTGGTCCCCGTCACCTTCCGGAGGAACCGCATGGCGTATCTCAACCCGGTCCGGCACGTCTCCTTCGACGCCCACGATCCTTACGCCCTGGCGCTGTTCTGGTCGCGGCTGACCGGCTACGCCGTGACGGACGAGGACGCACCGGATGACGACGAGGTGCTGATCGAGTCGGGCCAGCCCGGCGTGCCCGGGCTGCTGTTCCTGCGGGTGCCGGATGACAAGACCGTCAAGAACCGGGTCCACCTCGACATCCAGCCGCCCTCGGGCACCCGGGACGAGGAGGTGAAGCGGCTGCTCGGGTTCGGTGCGCGGGTCGTCGACGACCGGCGCACGGAGGACGGGATGGGGTGGGTGGTGATGGCCGATCCCGAGGGCAACGAGTTCTGTGTGGAGCGCAGCGCGGTCGAGCGTGGTCTGGTGTGACCGCCCCCGTGAGGCGTTAGCGTGGGCCGGTGCCGGTTCGGGGAGACCGGCACCGGGAGGGGGGGAGCTACGTTGAGCGATCAGTTCCAGGCGGACCGGACCTACGACCAGGTGTATCTCGTCTTCGTCGACACCTCCGGCTATTCGACGATCGTCCGCTCGAACCCCAGGGACCGGGCCGCGCACGGCTTCGATCTGCTGCGGGAGCGGATGCGGGCGCGCATCGGCCAGGTCTCCGCGCGGCACCGCTGTGCCCGCAGCGATCTGTGGAACTGGCGCGGGGACGGCGGGTTCTTCGCGATCCACGACGACAGCGAGAGCGTAGCCCGCGACGTCGCGCTGGAGGCGGCGCGGACGTTTCTCACCCTCGATCTGCGGCATCTGCGGGACGAGTTCGCGCAGGCGGGGGTGGACGGCGAGCTGCATGTGCGGATGGCGGTGCACAAGGGGGCGATACGGCACACCGGCGAGGGCCGGACCGGCACCATCCACTCCCCCGACATCAATCTGGCCGCGCATCTGGAGAAGGCGACCCCGCCGGACTGTCTGGCGGTCTCGGAGGACGTGTACCGCACCGCGGGCCGGTATGCGGAGCTGTTCGCGCACGTCGGCAGCCACGAGGGCAAGGACGTCTATCTGATGGCGGGCGACGGCGGCCCGGGCGAGGCGGCCAAGGCCTGGCTGGCGGGCCGGGGGCTGGCGGGCGGCACGCCCGTGCACGCCTATCCCGAGCGGCCGAGCTCGGCGGAGAAGGCGCGGCTGCTGGACGCGGCGGGCGCGGAGGTGCTCGACATGGGCACCGCGCTGCGCACCTCGTCGTCCCGGCTGGTCACCACCGAGCGCCCGGCCCGCTATCGCGACGCGGTCTTGAGCTTGCTGCGCCGGGGCGGGGTGTACCGCTGCTATCTGCTGGATCCGTCCTCGGACGCGGCGGCCACCCTGTCGCGGCAGTACCAGGAGGACATGACCCGGAAGATCAAGGATTCGCTGGAGCGGTTCGGCCGGTTCAAGGAGCGGTACGGGGCGGCGGCGGACGGCTTGCGGGTCTACCAGACGGACGAGTTCCCCGGCTTCTCGGCGCTGGCCGTCGATCCGCGTCAGTCGAACGGGCTGATCCTCTACTCCTCGTATCTGATGGGCACGAGCCCGTACGGGGTGATCGAGCGCGGCGACATGCCCCACTATCTGATCAGCCCGGACGCCGGTCGTACGTATGCGCGCATCCTGGAGCTGACCGACGCGCGGGCGGCTACGGGGCAGGTCGAGCGCGTAGTGTGAGCTCTTCCGGTAACCCGTGGGGGTATGAAGAACGACGCCCCGAGAACCGTCCGTCGCGAGACCGCGCTGGAGCGTGACGACCGGAACTTCGCCGAACTGCTCCAGGAGCTGCGGGTCACCCAGACGGGTGTGCAGATCCTGTTCGCCTTCCTGCTGACCCTGGCCTTCACCGATCGCTTCGCATCGCTGGACCAGGTGCAGCGCGGCACGTACGTCGCCACGCTCCTGCTCGCGGTCGTGGCAGCGGTCCTGTTCACGGCCCCGGCGGCGCTGCACCGGGCGCTGTTCCGCAGGGGGGCCAAGCGCCGGGTCGTGGACGTCTCCGGAAAGCTGGCCGCGACCGGTCTGTGCGTGCTGACGATGGCGTTCACCGGGTCGGTGCTGCTGGTGGTGGACGTGGTGCTGGGGCGCGGCCCGGGGATCGCCGCGGCGACGGGCACGTTCGCGGTGTGCTGCGGGCTGTGGGGCGTCCTCCCGCGCTGGATCCGCCGCCGGATGGGCCGCCGCCCGCCGCCGACCGCGCCGCAGGACCACGCGCCCCAGGACACCCGCTAGCGCACCGGCACGGTCCACGGCAGCGCGATCCCTACGGTCTTGCCGCCGTCCGCGGTGGGGGTGACGAACACCTCGCCGCCTGATTCGGCGGCCAGACAGCCGATGATGACCAGCCCCCGTCCGTTGTCCTGGTGGGCCGCGGCGCACAGCCGCCGGGGGTGACGGGGGTGGCTGTCGGTGACGCCGATCTCCAACCGCCCGTCGTGGTCGAGCCTTATGTCCACGGTGAAGGTGGGCGACTCGCCCAGGGTGTGCTGTACGGCGTTGGTGGCGAGCTCGGAGACGATGAGCCGCACGGTGTCCGCGGCCTCCTCGCCTTCCCCGAGTCCCCATTCGGCCAGCACGTTCGCCACGTAGGCGCGGGCCGCGGGAACCGAGGCGGGCGCGCTCGGCAGAGTGACGGATGCTTCCTGATGGTCTGCCATGACGGCCTGTCCCTTTCCCGCCGGGGCACGGCTGCGGACGCGCACGGGTGGCGCCGCGCAGCCTTGGGGTCCGGGTGGGCGGCCCCGGCGGCTCCGACCGTCAGACTGCCACCGATGCCCTCCGTGACGCGGGCGATCCACCGAGTTATGCATATATCTGTCGCCCGAAGCGGTGAACTCTGCTACGGAAGACCGGATTTGCGGGGCAGACTGGGCCACGGTCACGACAGGGCGGGACAGCGGACGGGCAGCGGGAGGGAGATCTGATGCGGTACGGCCCGGCGGTACGCCGCCGCAAGCTCGGCGAGGAACTGCGCCGCCAGCGCGATCTGGCGGGACTCACCAGCGGTGAGGCCGCACGGCGGCTGAGCTGGCACCAGTCGAAGGTGAGCCGGATCGAGACCGGGCGCAGCGGGGCGAAGCCCGGGGACGTGGCGCGGCTGCTGGAGGTGTACGGGGTCACCGACCCCCAGCTGCGGGCGCTGCTGGAGGCGCTGTGCGGCGGGGGCGCCTCGGATCCGGAGGGGTCGCGGCGCGGCTGGTGGTACGCGTACCGCGATCTGCTGCCGCCCGCCTACCGGGACTTCATCAGCCTGGAGGCGGAGGCGTCGGCCGCGTACACGCTGGAGACCACGGTGGTGCCGGGGCTGTTGCAGACCGCGGACTACGCGCGGACGGTGACCCGGGCGGCGCTGCCGGACCTGCCGCAGGACCAGTTGGACACGCTGGTCGAGGTGCGGATCGCGCGCCAGTCGGTGCTGCGCGAGGCGCGGCCGCTGCGGCTGCACGCGGTGCTCGACGAGGCGGTGTTGCGGCGCGGGGTGGGCGACGCGGGGGTGATGCGGGCTCAGCTGCGACAGCTGGCGGAGATGGCCGCGTTACCGCAGGTGCGATTGCAGGTGCTGCCGTTCTCCGCCGGAATGCCCATCGGTATTACCGGTCCTTTCATTATCTTCTCTTTTCCGCACATTACTGACCTCGACGTAGTAGTTCTCGACCATTTGACGAGTAGCCTCTATCTGGAGCGGAAAGAAGACCTCCGGGCGTACAGCAGCGCATTCGATGTGCTGCGGACCAACGCCCTGTCACCCGAGGATTCATTGATCCTCATCTCGAAAATCGGGGGCGGCGCCTGAGAGGGGCACCATGTCCGATCTGTCCGTCAAGTCCGCTGTCTGGCTGAAGAGCAGTTACAGCGTCGGAATGAACAATTGCGTCGAAACGGCCCGGCTTAACCCGGACCTGCTCGCCGTGCGGGACTCGAAGAACACCGCGGGACCCGCCTTGCTGTTCCCCCCGTCGGCCTGGACCTCGTTCGTCGAGGACCTGTGCCACGGCGATCTCGGTGACCCCGGTTCCGGGGGCGCCTGCCGGCCGTAGCCGGGAGGACGCCACACCGCCGGACACCGATCCGTCAGGCGGCCGGTGCGGTCCCCACGATCACGTCGGCCGCCTCCTCCACCTGCTGATCCGTCAGATCCGCGCGAGCGGTGAGCCGTACCCGCGAGATGCCGTCGGGGACGGACGGGGGACGGAAGCAGCCCACCACCAGACCGGCCGCACGGCAGTCCGCGGCCCACCGCACCGCCTGCTCAGGGGACGGCGCGCGCACCGACACCACCGAGGCGTCGGGCCGCGCCGCGGTGAGCCCGGCGGCGGTCAGCCGTGCGTGCAGCCGCGCCGCGACCGTACGGGCCCGGGCGGCGCGCTCCGGCTCCCGGCTCAGCAGCCGCAGG
>NZ_RIBZ01000634.1:0-5166 GCF_003721215.1 Streptomyces botrytidirepellens | reverse complement strand
CCCTCGCCGACTCCCAGGCGCCCGGCGCGGAGGGCGAGGCCGAGCGCGCCGCCCTCGCCGACGTCCTCGGCGGCCACCAGCCGCCGCGGGTGGCGACGGCCGACGCGATCGGCGACACCTGCGCCGCCTCCGCGGCCTTCCAGATCGCGGCCGTCCTCGCGCTCGCCGAGCGCGGCGAGATCGCCCCCGGCAGCCCCGCCCTGGTCACCACGGTCGACCGGGACGGCGTGGTCGGCGCCGCCCTGCTGCGGATCCGGTGAAGGAGCAGGGAGGGATGCGCGTATGACGGACAGTGAGACACCCACGGCCGAAGTGCGCACGGCGCTGGTCTTCCCCGGACAGGGCGCCCAGAAGGCGGGCATGGGCCGGGCGTGGCGGGACACCGCGTCCTGGCCGCTGGCGGCCGAGATCTCCGAGCACACCGGAGTCGACGTCGGGGAGCTGCTGCTGACGGCCGACGACGACACGCTGCGCCGCACCGATCTGGCCCAGCTCGCCGTCTTCGCGTACCAGGTGATCGTCCACCGCGAGGCGGCCGCCGCCGGGCCGGCGGGCGAGGTGGCCGCGTGCGCCGGACACAGCCTCGGCGAGTACACCGCCCTGTACGCGGCCGGGGCGCTGCCGCTCGCCGACGTGGCGCGGCTGGTCGCCGCCCGCGGCCGCGCCATGCGCCGCAGCGCCGAGCGCACGCCCGGCACGATGGCCGCCGTCGTCCGGCTCGACGCCGGAACCGTGGGCGAACTGACCGGCCGGGTGCGGGCGGAGGGACCGGAGGTGTGGGTCGCCAATATCAACGCGCCCGGCAACCTCGTCGTCTCCGGCACCGCCGAGGGCGTCGACCGGCTCGCCGCACTGGCCGCGGACAGCGGGGGCAAGGTGATCCGGCTCGCCGTCGGCGGCGCGTTCCACAGCCCGCTGATGGCCGCCGCCGCGGACGAGCTGCGCACGGCCCTGGCCGCCGTGGAGTTCGCGCCCGCGCACACCCCCGTCGTCGCCAACGTGGACGCGACGCCCCACCGCGGCGGCGAGCGGTGGCGGGACCGCGAACTCGCCCAGCTCACCAGCCCGGTGCGCTGGGAGGACAGCGTCCGGACCCTCGCGGGCGAGCTGGGCTGCACCCGGTTCGTGGAGCTGGGCCCGGGACGCCAGCTGACCGGAATGATCCGCCGGATCGCGGCGGACGCGGTGACCGTCCCGGTCGAATCGCCCGCCGCGCTCGCCGCCCCCACCGCCCCGCAAGCCCCCTAGCCCCGAGACCGGAAGGAACCCCCATGGCCGACGCCACCGCCGCGCTGGACCTCGACGAACTGCGCACCTTCGTCGCGGAAGTCCTCGACGTGGAAGAGGAGGAGGTGACCGACGAGGCCGACTTCGTCAAGGATCTCGGCGTCGACTCGCTCATGGCCCTGGAGGTCATGGTCGAGCTGGAGAAGAAGTACGCGGTGAAGCTGGAGGAGAAGGAGATGAAGAGCATCACCACCCTCCGGAAGGTGCACGACCTGCTCGCGTCGAAGCTGGAGAAGTGAGGTGACGGCGACCGCGTGCGGACCGGTCGACGGCACCGTGGAGGTGGTCGACCCCGGGGTGCCGGGGGAGCGGCCCGCCCGGTGCGTGGCCGTGGTCGGCGGCACGGAGAAGGTGTTCGCCGGTCACTTCCCCGGCTTCCCGATCTTCCCCGGGGTGTGCGTCGTCGAGTACGTCCAGCGCGGCGCCCTCGCCACGCTGCCCGAGCCGGGGAGTGTCCTGGCGGCGGTCGAGTCCGCCCGCTTCCTCGGCCCGGTCTTCCCCGGCTCCACCCTGAGCTGTGCGTTCACCTGGTTACGGGACGACGCCACGGGCGGCTGGCGCTGCCGGGCCGAGGCCACCACCGAGCGCGGGCTCGCCGCCCGGGTCCGGCTGCGCTTCACGGCCCCTGCCGAGCGGGAGGCCACCGGATGATCACCGTGGACCAGATCAAGCGGGTGCTGCCGCACCGCTACCCCATGCTGCTGGTCGACCGGGTCACCGAGCTGGTCCCGGGCGAGCGCGCCTCCGGGCTCAAGGCCGTCACCTGCAACGAACCCTGGTACGAGGCCGTACCCGACGACGCGCCCGAGGAGGCGTACCACTACCCCTGGACGGTGCTCCTCGAATCCTGGTGCCATGTGGCGGGGGTGCTGGTGGCCTGGGAGGAACCCAATCCGGATGTGCTGGAGGGCATGGCGATGCTGCTCGGCGGGGTCACCGACGCCGAGTACCACCGCCCGGTCCTCCCCGGCGACGTGGTGGAACACCACGTCCGGCTGGCCCGGCAGGTCGGGGAGACGTACATGTTCGAGGGCGAGAGCCTGGTCGGGGACGCGACCGTGCTCTCCGTCGGGCGGCTGGTGATGACGATGCGTCCGGCGGCCGAACTGAAGTCCCCGGCAGGAGAGGTGACGTAACACCATGTCCGACGTGCACACCAAGGTGGCCCTCGTCTCGGGCGGCTCGCGCGGCATCGGCCGAGCGACCGTGCTGCGGCTGGCCCGGGACGGCTTCGACGTGGCGTTCTGCCATCAGTCCAGCCCCGACGCGGCCCGCGCCCTGGAGGCGGAGGCGGCCGGGCTCGGCGGCGGCCGGGTGGTCGGGCGGCAGACGGACGTACGGGACGCGGACGCGGTGCGCGACCTCGTGGCGTTCACCGAGAACCGGCTCGGCCCCATCGACGTCGCGGTGGTGTCCGCGGGCATCGCGCGGGACAATCCGCTGCTGTTGATGAAGGACGAGGAGTGGCGGGGCGTCATGGAAGTCAACCTGGACGGCACGTACCACATATGCCGTTCGGTGGTATTCGGCATGATGAAACGCAAGTCCGGCTGCATCATCAACATCTCCTCGGTGGCGGGCGTGCACGGCCATGCGGCACAGTCGAATTACGCGGCCTCCAAGGCCGGGATCATCGGCTTCACCAAATCGCTCGCCAAGGAGGTCGGCCGGTACGGCATCCGGGCCAATGTGGTCGCGCCGGGCTTCGTGGAGACGGATATGACGGCGGCGCTGTCCGAGAGTGTCCGCAAGGAGGCGGAGCAGAGCATCCCGCTGCGCCGCTTCGGCCGCCCGGAGGAGGTCGCCGACATGGTCGCGTACCTGGTCGGGGCGGAGTATGTGACCGGAGCGGTGTTCCAGGTCGACGGTGGCATCGTGATTTGAGCCAGTGAGCGAGCGGGTGGCGGTCGGAGCGATCCGAACGGTCCCGGTGAAGGGGGACGGACATGACGGCCAGGCGCAGTAGGGTGCCGCGCTTCTATTTCAATTTCCGCAGCCCGTACAGTTGGATCGCCTACCGTGATCTGATGGACCGCTTTCCGGATGTCGCACAGGTGGTGGAATGGCACCCCTGGTGGGAGCCGGACGCGGACGGCGAGCGCCGCATGGCCGAGCACCGGTGGTCTTTTCCGTACACGGCGATGTCACGCGACAAACACCTCTATATCCTTCAGGACGTGCGCCGTCTGACGACCGACCGCGGTCTCACCGTCACCTGGCCGGTGGACCGGGACCCGGTCTGGGAAGTACCGCATCTGGCGTATTTTCACGCGCTGGACGCGGGCTGCGGTCCCGCGTACATCGAGCGGGTCTACCGGGCCCGCTGGCAGGAGGGCCGGGACATCTGCGACCGCGAGGTCGTCGCGGACATCGCCACCGGCCTGGGCCTTCCGGACGAGGCGGCGGACCGGCTGGCCCGCGCCGCCGACGACCCGGAACTGCGCGCCGGGCGCGGGCTCACGGCGCTGCTGGACCTCAGCCGGGACGGGGCGTTCGGCGTGCCGTTCTTCACCCTCGGCTACGACAAGTACTGGGGCGTGGACCGGCTCCCGGCGTTCGCCGCGGCGATCCGCTCCCGCGCCGCGCCGCCCCCCGCTCCCCCCACCACGCCCGGACCACCGGCCGACGCGGACTTCGTGGCCGCCCGGTCCGGCGACCAGGGCCACGCCGGGGGATGCGGGTGACCGCCCCTACCCCCGCGTAGCCGTCATCCTTACGTACCCGCCCCTCTGCCCCACCGCACGGCACCGACCGAGACGAGACCGCCCTGACCGCCGACGGACACTCCACCCCCTCCTGGAGGACGCCGATGACCGAGCCACCCCGGACGCCGGTGCGGCCACCCTCGCGGGGGTCCCGCGCCCTTGCGGTCGCGGCGCTGCCGATAGCCCCGCTGTACGGGGCGTCGCTGGCGTATCTCGCCTTCCATCCGCGCAACCGGACCCAGCGGGAGCACCCCCGGGACCACGGGCTGCCCTGCACCGACCTGGAGATCCCGTTCGCCCGCCGCAAGCGGGTGCACGCCTGGCTCTGCCCCGGCTCCACGGAGAAGGTCGTGGTGCTCGGCCACAGCATGGGCGCGGGCAAGGACCACAGCCTCGGCCACGCCAAGTTCCTGCACGATGCCGGGTACACGGTCTGTCTGTTCGACCACCGCAACCACGGGGCCAGCAGCGACGACCGGGCGCTGTTCGGGCTCGGCGACCGGTTCGCGGGCGATGTCACCAAGGTGGTGTCCTGGCTGCGCGACAAGCAGGGGTACGGCACGGCGCGCATCGCCGTCTACGGCTTCTCCTTCTCCTGCTTCTCGGCCATGTGGGCGCTGACCCACGACGGTTTCGAGTTCGACGCGCTGGTGTGCGACAGCGGTCCGGGGCACGACGTCCCGCCGCTGCTGCGCAAGTACCTGGAGGCGGAGGCGCTGCCGATGCCGCCCGTGCTGAGCGGAGAACCGTCCCGTTCCGTGGTGACCCGCACGTTGTGCGCCCTGGGGCCCGCCATGCTGCGCGCCCACTGGCCACCGCCCACGACCGGCAAGTTCGCCAAGATCCCACTGCTGTTCATGTCGGGCGAGCACGATGCGATCGTGCCGCCCTCCTCGGTGGACGCGCTGGCCGAGCGCTATGCCCAGGCCGAGACGCACGTCCTCCCGGGAGCCGAGCACCTGCTCGGGCTGCAAAGCGATCCTGAAGGCTACGCGAGCGTGGTACTGGATTTCCTCAAGCGGGCCCTGGGATAGCAACGTGACCGTCCTCGCCGGACGGCAACTTCTGAAGAGGGAAGAGAGAGCATGCAGAAGGTGCTCATCGCCAATCGTGGCGAGATCGCTGTCCGTGTTGCCCGTGCCTGCCGGGATGCCGGGATCGCGAGCGTTGCCGT
>NZ_RIBZ01000633.1:0-5155 GCF_003721215.1 Streptomyces botrytidirepellens | reverse complement strand
GCGGGTCGGGCCCGGCGAGGGCGGCCAGGGCGGCGGTGAGCCGGGCGCCGGGCCAGCCCGCGACGTCGTCCAGCCGGGCAGCCGCCCAGCCGAAGCGGCGGTAGCGGGCCGACTTGTGGCCCACCATGGCGTCCAGGGTGTTGACGGCACGGAAGCCGACGAGCCCCGGCACCCCGGCCACGGCCCCCCACACCAGCGCGCCCACCACCGCGTCCGAGGTGTTCTCGGCCACCGACTCGACGACCGCCCGCGCGATCTGCTGTGCGTCCAGCGCCTGCGGATCGCGTCCGCACAGGTGGGGCAGCCGCTCCCGCGCGGCGTCGACGTCCCCGGCGGCCAGCGCGTCACCGATGACCCGGGCCTCCCGCACCAGCGAGGTGCCGCCCAGCACGGCCCAGGTGGCGGCGGCGGTCAGCGCGGCATCGGCCGTCGTACGGCGTCGGCCCGCGAAGCCCCGTACGGTACGCGCCAGCAGCGCGGCACCGGCGGCCGCGCCGCCCGCGCACAGCGCGGTGTGCAGGGCCCCGGAACCGCGGTGATCGCGCCACAGCCGCCGCTCGACGGCCGCGGCGGCGCGTCCGAACGCGGCCACCGGATGGCCGCGGCGCGGATCGCCCGCGGCGAGGTCGCCGAGGAAGCCGAGTGCGGCGCCGCACGCGTACGAGGCGTGGTCGGCACGCATCCTTCAGACCGCCGCCATGCCTCTGCGGCGGGGACCGCCGCCGAGCACACGGACAGGGGGAGCTGACGGCGTGGCAGTGCCGGGCATGGCGGTATGTCCTCACTCAGGGTCCGCGCCCTGGCTCGACGTGACCGGCGGTGAGAGTCTCCTGGCTCCCGGATCCGCGGCTCTCCCGGTCTTCCAGCCCTCCTGGCGTACGGACGGCCGTGACCCCTTGCGGTGAGGGGAGAGCGCTCCCCGGTGACAGTGGCGGGACCGCGCCGGATTCTCACCGGCTTCCTCTCCTGCCGCCGTTTGGCTCGGGAAGTCCACCATGGGGCGCGAATGGCCGTCAACTCGCATTTGACCTGCGATGCCAGAGTGTGCCGAGATCCACAGGCCCCCGCGCGGGAACGACCGCGGGACGGCGGGCGCCGAACAGCGCCCACCGCCCCGCGGCTTGCGTGGCTTCCGTTGGTTTCAGGCCACGATCAGATAGATGCCGTACGCCACGACCGCGGCGCACAGCGCGAAACAGGCGTACGCGCCGGTGCGCGCAACCGGGGACGCGCCGCCCGCGGCGGCCTGGGGCTGCGGCTGGGCCGTACGGGAGGTGCCGATGATGCCCAGGGTGAAGACCCCTACGACGCCGACCGTCACCGCGAGGCTGACGCCGAAGACCTGGCCGAGGGCCGCCCAGTCGATGTGCATTGCGTGTGCTCCCTGTCAGCTGGTGGAACCGGTTCCCGCGGTGGCGGGGGTCGGGGCGGATTCGGACGAGGCGTCCTCGGCGGACGTCGGGCCCGAGGCGTTCGAGGCGTCTGCGGCATCCGTGCCATCGGTGCCATCGGCAGCGGATGCGGTCTTTCCGGCGGGCGGCGGGGCCACCGACCGCACGGCGGCGGTGACGACACCGACCGGCTCGGCGGACTCCGCGCCCGGCTCGTTGACGTTGCTGGCGTCCACCGGCTTGCGGCGCGACAGCACCCAGATGACACCGCAGCCCAGCACCGCGAGGACGGCGACCGCGGCGATGCCCCCGTTGCCCTGGTCGGCCAGCAGCGCCGCGGCGGCGGCCACCAGACCGGCGGCCGGGAGGGTCAGCGCCCACGCGGCGACCATGCGGCCCGCGGTCGACCAGCGCACCACACCACCCTTGCGGCCGACGCCCGCACCCATGACGGCGCCCGAGCAGACCTGCGTGGTGGACAGCGCGAAGCCGATGTGGGACGAGGCCAGGATGACGGTCGCGGCGCCGGTCTGGGCGGCGAAGCCCTGCGGCGGCTGGATGTCGGTGATGCCCTTGCCCATGGTCCGGATGATGCGCCAGCCGCCCAGGTAGGTGCCGAGCGCGATGGCGAGACCCGCGGAGACGATCACCCACATGGGCGGGTCGGAGTCGGGGGCGATGACGCCGCCGGTGACCAGCGCGAGGGTGATGACGCCCATCGTCTTCTGCGCGTCGTTGGTGCCGTGGGCCAGGGAGACCAGGGCGGCCGAGGCGATCTGCCCGGCGCGGTAGCCCTTCGCGGTGTCCTCCGCGGCCCGGTTGTGGGCCAGCCGGTAGGTGAGCCGGGTGGCGGCCACCGTGGCGATGCCCGCCACGACCGGCGCGGCCACGGCCGGGATGAGGACCTTCATGACGATCGCGTCGCCGTTGACCCCGTCCATGCCGACGGAGACCACGGTGGCGCCGATGAGGCCGCCGAAGAGGGCGTGCGAGGAGCTGGAGGGGAGACCGGCCAGCCAGGTCACCAGATTCCAGAGGATCGCGCCGACGAGCCCCGCGAAGATCACTTCGGGCTGGATGCCGGAGCCCTCGTCGATGATTCCGCCGGAGATGGTCTTGGCGACCTCCACGGAGAGGAAGGCGCCGACGAGGTTGAGGACTGCCGACATCGCCACGGCGACCCGGGGACCGAGCGCTCCGGTGGAGATGGTGGTGGCCATGGCGTTGGCCGTGTCGTGGAAGCCGTTCGTGAAGTCGAACACCAAGGCCGTGACGATCACGATCCCGATGAGAAGCGTGATGTGTTCCATACACCCGGTCAATCAGTTCGGAGGGCTGTCAGTGCACGGTGAACGTAAGGAAACTGGGTGAACGGAAGATGAACTGAGGCGGGCTTCACGGTGACACGGGCGCGCGGGTGTGAGAAAGGCTGGTTTTCGACCGTACTCCCTTTCGCCATACGGCATTTGGCGTCCGTACATCGAGGCGGTGTAACCGCGCCGCGCCGGCACCCGTATGGAAGGATCGCGCCCGGAGGTGAGGGCCCGTGACGGAGCCGCGATCGGCGCGACGGCCACAGCCGAGGCCGACCCAGCCCCTGCGGCAGGCGTGGACGCAGGTGGTGCGGACGGCCCGCAGAACCACCGCCGACGGGCTCGTCGTCGGCACCTCGGGCAATGTGTCGGCCCGGGTCGGCGACACCGTCCTGGTGACCCCGAGCGGCGTGCCCTACGACCGGCTCGGCCCGCGTGACCTGGTCGGCGTGGACCTCGACGGCCGACAGGTGCTGGGCACGCTCGCGCCCACCAGCGAGCTGCCCATGCACCTCGCCGTCTACCGTCACACGGACGAGGCCGCGGCCATCGTCCACACCCATGCCGTTCACGCCACCGCCGTCTCCACGCTGGTCGACGAACTCCCCGCGATCCACTACATGACCGCCGCCCTAGGCGGGCCGGTCCGGGTCGCCGGCTACGCGCTCTACGGCACCGATGAATTGGCCGAAAACATGCTGTCCGCGCTGCGCGACCGCTCCGGCTGTCTGCTGCGCAACCACGGCACCGTCGTATACGGCGCGACGCTGGACCAGGCCTACGACCGCACCGCCCAGCTCGAATGGATGTGTCAGGTCTGGCTGGCCGCGACCGCCGTCCCCGGGCACACCCCCACCCTCATCCCGCCCGCCGAGCTGGACCGCGCCGCGGCCAAGCTCAGCGGTTACGGCCAGCCGCGTGACGGGGGTACGGAGGGCGGCGCTCCGGGCGTCCCGAAATAGCCCCTTCCGCTGGCCGCCGCGCGGCCGCCCGCCCACACTGGGAGGGATGCGTGTGCGGACAACGGCGGTCGCTGCCGCCACCACTCTGCTCGGTGTCGGCGTGGCCGCGGTGGCGGCGGGCCGGTACGTCACCGACGCTGCGCTCAAACCGGCCCCCGACCGGCCGCTGCCGAACGAGCCGCCGCTCACGGTGCACGCCATGGACGACGACGGGCGGATCACCCTCACCCGTTCGCTCGCCTCGCTGCGCCCCGGCACCTACGGTCTCGTCGGCCGGGCCTGCCACGCCGTCGTCGGCCCGGTGGACGACGACGTTCCGCACCCCGCCGACTGCGTCGTACGGCGCCTGGAGCGGGTGACGCACGGCACCCTCGACACCGGCACCCGGGTGCGGCTCACCCCGCAGGTGCACATCGGCAACCCCAGGGACGCGCTCGGCCTCGAACACGCCGATGTCGACCTTCCCGGCGAACTCGGTCCGCTGCCCGCCTGGTTCCTGCCCGGCGAGCGCACCACCTGGGTCATCACCACCCATGGCCTCGGCACCACCCGGGAACACCCCATGGTCGTCATGCCGATGCTGCACCGGATGCGGATCCCGGTGCTCGACCTCGCGTACCGCGGCGACCCCGGCGCCCCGCGCCCGCCCGACGGCATCAGCCACCTCGGCGACACGGAGTGGCGCGACCTCGACGCCGCCATCCGCTACGCGGTCCGCTACGGGGCGGAGAGCGTCGTCCTGCACGGCTGGTCCACCGGCGCCTCCATGGCCCTGCACGCGGCAGCCAACTCCGCACTGCGGCACCGGCTCAGCGGCATCGTCCTGGACTCCCCGGTGCTCGACTGGCGGGCCACCCTGCGCGCCCTCGCCGCGGCACGCCGCACCCCCGCCGCCCTGCTCCCGCTCGCCGTACGGGCCGCGGAGGGGCGCACCGGGCTCCACGACAGCAAGCTCGCGGAGGCGGCCGACCCCGAGAGCCTGCCGGTGCCCACGCTCATCGTGCACGGCCCCGGCGACACCCTCGCGCCCTGGGACGCCTCCCGTGAACTCGCCGCCGCCCGGCCCGAGCTGGTCACCCTTCATCCGGTGCGACACGCCCCGCACGCCGCGATGTGGAACGCCGATCCCCGGGGGTACGAGGAAGCGCTGCGCCGCTTCCTCACGCCCCTCATCTAGGGCCTCCGCCGGTCCCGGCTACCCATCGGAATCCGGCCGCGGCGACCGCCGGACGGGTGCCGATTGGGCTTTCGGGCCGTCAACGGCGAGACTGCTTCTGTGACGTCCCGTACTCCGCGCGACTCCCGGCTCCGACTCGTCCGCCAGCGGCCGATGGCCACCGCGCCGCGGCCCGCGCCGAACCGCTCCAGGCCGGCGCCACGCCCGCCGGAGGGCACGCCGCCCCGGCCGGAATTGGCCCGGCAGGCCCGTGCGGGGCTTGCCGGGGCCGTGGAGGTGGCGCGCTGGGCCGCGGCCGAGGACGACTCGCTC
>NZ_RIBZ01000631.1:0-5138 GCF_003721215.1 Streptomyces botrytidirepellens | reverse complement strand
GGCCGTGCGGTCCTCGGGGACCGCCCGGCCGCGGCTCGCGGACGACCCGCGGGTGCGGGCGGCGCTGGACGCGCGGCGGGCCGACCTGGCGCCGTTCTGGCTGCGGATGCAGGCCGCCGAGCAGCTGCTGTCCGGGCATGCGCTGGTGATCGACGCCGAGGACACGTTTACGTCGATGCTCGCGCATCTGCTGCGGACGGCGGGGCTGACGGTGACCGTGCGGCGGTACGACGAGCCGGGCGTCCGGGAGGCCGCCCTGACCCACGACGGGCCGGTCGTGCTCGGCCCCGGGCCGGGCGATCCCGGTGACGCGGCGGACCCCAAGATGCGGTTCCTGCGGGGGCTGACGGCGGAGTTGGTGGCCGGGCACCGGCACGGGCTGCTGGGGGTGTGCCTGGGGCACGAGCTGATCGCGGCGGAGCTGGGGTTGGAGATCGTGCGGAAGGATGTGCCGTTTCAGGGGGCGCAGGAGCGGATCGATTTCTTCGGGCGGGAGGAGACGGTGGGGTTCTACAACACGTTTACCGCGCGGTGCGATGAGGGGGTGGAGGCGGAGTTGGCGATGCATCGGGTGGAGCTGTGCCGCGACGCGTCGACCGGGGAGGTGCATGCGCTGCGGGGGCCGGGCTTTGCCGGTGTGCAGTTCCACCCGGAGTCGGTGTTGTCGTTGGATGGGGCGGTGGTGGTGGCGGAGCTGCTCGCTGCGGTGCGGGTCTGATTTCCCCCACCCCGCCCCTTCCCGAAACCGGGGCTCCGCCCCGGCCCCCGCTCCTCAATCGCCGGAGGGGCTGGGATTGGGGCATCTCCGCCCCAGGACCCCGCTCCTCAAACCCCGGAAGGGCTGGGAGTGGGGCATCTCCGCCCAAGGACCCCGCTCCTCAAACGCCGGAGGGGCTGGGTTGTACGCCCGGAGGGGCCTGAACTGGTTGTGGGCAATCGTTCCGCGGGGAGGAACGGGTGGGCACAACCCGGCCACCGGCTCGCGCCCGGCAACGAACCCTCGGCCTACGGCTGCTCGCTGGACGGCTGGGTGCCCGCGCTGACCAGGCCCGTCTCGTACGCGGCGATGACGGCCTGGACGCGGTCGCGGAGTCCGAGCTTGGCGAGGATGCGGGCGACGTGGGTCTTGACGGTCGCCTCGGCCAGGTGGAGGCGGGTGGCGAGTTCGGCGTTGCTCAGACCCCGGGCCAGCAGGCCGAGGACCTCCAGTTCGCGCGGGGTGAGCGAGGCGAGGTCGCGGTGGAGGGCGGCGGTGTCGCTGCCGCGCCGGGCGAACCGCTGCACGAGGCGGCGGGTGATGGCGGGCGCGAGGAGGGCGTCGCCGGTACGGACCGTGCGGACGGCGGCGGTCAGTTGTTCGGGGGTGACGTCCTTGAGGAGGAAGCCGCCGGCACCGGCGGACAGCGCCGCGTAGACGTATCGGTCGAGGTCGAAGGTGGTCAGGATGATGACGCGGGGTGTGTCGGGGGCGGGGGCGCCGGTGAGGATGCGGCGGGTGGCCTCCAGGCCGTCCATCTCGGGCATCCGGATGTCCATCAGGACCACGTCGGGACGGGTGCGGCGGACCGCTTCGACCGCTTCGGTTCCGTTGGTCGCCTCGGCGACGACGTCGATGCCGTCGGCGCTGAGGATCATCCGGAATCCGGTGCGGACCAGCGTCTGGTCGTCGGCGAGGAGCACGCGCAGCGGCTCGGTCACGGTGTCTCCAAGGGGATCAGGGCCTCCACGCGGTAGCCGCCGGTCAGGCGTCGGCCGGTGGTCAGGGTTCCGTCGTGGACGGCGAGGCGCTCGCGCAGGCCGATCAGGCCCCGGCCGTTTCCGGCGGCCGCGCCCGCGCCCGGGTGGCCACCGGTGTCGGTGACTTCCACCCGGAGCCGGTCCGGGCCGTAGGCGACGGTCACGGCGGCGGTGGCGCCGGAGGCGTGCTTCACGGTGTTGGTCAGGGCTTCCTGGACCACGCGGTAGGCGGCGAGTTCGAGGCCGGGCGGGAGGGGGCGGGGCGGGCCGGTCACGGTCAGGTCGACGGGCAGACCGGTGTCCCGGACCCGTCCGACCAGCTTTTCCAGCTGGTCCAGGCCGGGTTGCGGGGCCAGCTCCGCCGCCGTGTCGGCCGGGTCCGCGCCTCCGTCCGTCCCCTCGTCCTCGTCGGCCATGGTCAGCAGGCCCATGACGTGGCGCAGCTCGGTCATGGCCGCCCGTCCGCCCGCCTCGACGGCGAGGAGCGCCTCGCCTGCCTGCTCGGGGGAGGTCTTCATGATCTTGCGGGCGGCGCCCGCCTGGATGATCATCACGCTGACGTTGTGCGTGACGACGTCGTGCAGTTCGCGGGCGATCCTGGCCCGCTCGTGCTCGACGGCCCGGCGCAGCGCCTCGGCCTGTTCGCGTTCCAGGGCGGAGAGCCGGGTGCGGCCCTCGTCGGTGCGGAGTTTCCAGGTGCGCAGGCCGACGGCGGCCACGGCCATCGGGACCAGGATCAGCAGGGCGATGTATTCGTTGGGGACGATCGGTGTCACCGAGTTCCCCGAGGTGCCGACCAGGACGACCGACACCGGCAGCGCCGCCAGGGTCGCCACCCGGTACGGGCTGTACACGGCGGCGCTGTAGACGGCGATGACGAACGCGTAGAAGGTCAGCCGCATGACGCTCTGCGGTGTCGCCAGGGTCGCGGCCGTCACGACGCACAGCACGGCGAGCGGGTGGCGGCGGCGCAGCGCCAGGGCACCCGAGGCGATGACCGCGAGGGTCACCATGAGGGCCAGGCCGCCGGGGCCGGTCGGGCGCGCCACGACGGCCTCGACGCCGGGTGCGATCTCACGCAACACGACGTTGTCGACGTTGTCGATGCCGTAGTAGACGGTCGCGATTCCGAGCGCCAGCGCAACCAGCGCGTCGAACTGCCAGGCGCGCCGGGTGGGCCGCAGCGGTGGACCGCTCGGAAGCCCGGCGTCGCGGACCGTCCGGCGGACGGCTTCCCGCAGCCGCTCCAGCGGCGTACGTAAGTCCCTCACCGGTTCATTGTCGCCGCCGCACGGACCCGCGGAGTCCGTCCCGGTGGTCATTCCCGCCGCCCCGGATACATCACCCGCCTACATCGCAAGGATGACGTTTCCGGGGCTCATCCCGGCGCGGTACCGCAAGGGGGCCGGGCGGGCGACGCGGGCGGGCCGGGCCCGCTCCTAGCGTTCACGCAGCCAACTGCCCGTACCCAAGGAGCCTCCCATGACCATGCCGGTGATCGAACTGCGCGAGGTGGGTCGCCGATACGACGACGGCCCGCCCGCTCTGCACGGGGCATCGCTGACCGTGCGGCGCGGCGAGGCCGTCGCGATCCTCGGCCCTTCCGGCAGCGGCAAGTCCACGCTGCTCAATCTGATCGCGGGCGTGGACCGGCCCGATACGGGGACCGTCACCGTGGACGGGGTGCGGGTGGACCGGCTGGGCGAAGCCGGCTCGGCGCTCTACCGGCGGTCGAAGATCGGCATGGTCTTCCAGTTCTTCAACCTGCTCGACGATCTGACCGTCACCGACAATGTCGCCCTGCCCGCGCGCCTCGCGGGTATGGCACGTGGCGTGGCGGACCGCCGGGCGGCGGAACTCCTGGAGCTGCTGGGCATCGACCGGCACGCGCGCGCCTACCCGGGGCGGCTGTCCGGCGGCGAGCGGCAGCGCGTCGCGGTGGCCCGGGCGTTGATGAACCGGCCGGCGCTGCTGCTGGCCGACGAGCCGACCGGGGCCCTGGACACGGCCGCCGGACAGGACGTCAGCAGGCTGCTCACGGACCTCAACGCCGAGGGCCAGACCATCGTCGTGGTCACCCACGACCTGGCATTGGCCCGATCCTGCACGAACCGTACGGTCCGGATCGCCGACGGCCGGATCACCGAAGACGCCCGGTCGCGGGCCGTCGGCCCGGAGACCGTCCGATGAGCGCGCTCGGCAAGGTGGTGCGCTCCGGGATGGGACGACGCCGGGTGCAGACGCTGGTGATCGGGCTCGCCACGATGATGGCGGTGGCCGCCTCCGTCCTCGGCGGATCGCTGCTCGTGGTGTCCGGCGCGCCCTTCGACGACGCCTTCGCGGGGCAGCACGGCGCGCATCTGTCCGTGCAGTTCGACGCGGGCAAGGTGAGTGCCGGGCAGCTGTCGAGGTCCAAGGACGCCGAAGGGGTGAGCCGTGCGGCCGGGCCGTTCCGTACGGCGACGGTCACCCCGCGGTCGGACGGGGCGGGCCCCGGGGGGCCGATGACCGTGGTCGGCCGGGGCGATCCCGGCCGGGACGTGGACGCCGTGGCACTGCTCGACGGGCGGTGGCCCACGCACTCCGGCGAGATCGTGCTGTCCGCCAACTCCTCGCTCATCCCGACCGTGGGCAGGAAGCTCGCCTTCCCCGATCTGCCCGGCGGTCCGACGCTGACGGTGGTCGGTGTGGCCCGCTCGGTCACGCAGACCGCCGACGCCTGGGTGGTCCCGTCCCAGATGCCGGCGCTCACCGCGCCCGGCAGCGGCGGCTACCAGATGCTCTACCGCTTCACCGACGCGGGCACCGCCGCGCAGATCACCGCGGGCGGCAAGGCCGTGACGCGATCCCTGCCGCCGGGAGCAACCGTCGGCGAACAGTCCTGGCTCACCGTCAAGAAGAGCGCCGAGCGCGACACCGCCGTCTACGTCCCGTTCCTCATCGCGTTCGGCGCCCTGGGCCTGGTCATGTCGGCGCTCATCGTCGGCAACGTCGTCGCGTCGGCCGTCGGCACGGCAACGCGCCGCATCGGCATCCTCAAGGCCGTCGGCTTCACCCCGGCCCAGGTCGTGCGGGCCTACGTGGGCCAGGCGCTGATCCCGGCCGCCATCGGCACGGCCCTCGGCGTCCTCACCGGCCACCTGCTCGCCGTCCCCGTACTGGCCGAGACCGAGGAGGTCTACGGCACCTCGTCCCTGGCCATCGCCCCCTGGGTCGACCTGGCGGTGATCGCCGGGGTGCTCGGCCTGGTGGCGGCGACCGCGTGGGCCAGCGCCTGGCGGGCCGGTCGGCTGCGTACGGTCGACGCGCTCGCCGTCGGGCGTACCGCTTCGGCGGGGCGCGGCCGGTGGGCGGCCCGCCTGGCCGGGCGGCTGCCGTTGCCGCGGCCGGTCGCCCTGGGC
>NZ_RIBZ01000627.1:0-5091 GCF_003721215.1 Streptomyces botrytidirepellens | reverse complement strand
GGCGGCCGGGGCCCGCGTCGCGGGCTGCGCGGCGGGCGCCGGGGCCGCGGGCTCGGTCGTGCGTGAACCGCGCAGCGGCTTGTCGCCGACGGCCGAGTCGCCGAGCGCGGCGGCCTTCGGCTCGGGCTCGTCGGGGGCGGTGGGGGAGCTGTCGTGCCCGGGGGCGGCCTGCGCCTCGCGCGCGTCCTTGCCCATGAGCATGAAGAGCGCGGTGGCCGCGCCGGTGGCCGACAGCAGGATCGCCCCGGCGGCTGCCTTGCGCCGCGGGTCGATGCCCCGGCGGCGGGCGCGGGCGTGCCGGGGGCCGATGACCTCGCCCTGGAGGATGTGCGGGGTGACGGCGTCACCCGCCTCGAGGGGCTGGGGACCGGGGGTGACAAGTGTCGGATTCACGATGCGCTTGTCCGCCGGGTAGGGCGGCCCGGATTGCTCAACGGAGCGGTCAGCCATGGTCGTTGATGATGCCGGTTTGGCTGAACCGTGTCCAATAGTGATGAGGGATTGTTCCGTTTTGCTGCACAAGAGAGCTATAGCCTGAGGAGGGCGGTGTCCGGAAAGCGCTCTCACTCCCGCTCCCGAACCAGTTGACGGCGTACTGGCCGGTAGGCAGGATCGCACCCGACGACTCCGTCGACCGGCTGACGAGGACGGGATACCACCAACCATGGCGTACGACGCGGATGTGATCGTGGTCGGGGCGGGCCTGGCGGGCCTCGCGGCCACCGCCGAGCTGGCCGACGCGGGCCGCAAGGTCATCCTGCTCGACCAGGAGCCCGAGCAGTCGCTCGGCGGCCAGGCCCACTGGTCCTTCGGCGGCCTCTTCCTCGTCGACTCGCCCGAACAGCGCCGGCTGCGCATCCGCGACAGCCGCGAACTCGCCTGGCAGGACTGGCTGGGCACGGCCGGTTTCGACCGCGACGAGGACCACTGGCCGCGCCGCTGGGCCGAGGCGTACGTGGACTTCGCGGCGGGCGAGAAGCGGTCCTGGCTGCACGCCCAGGGGCTGCGGCTGTTCCCCCTCGTCGGCTGGGCCGAGCGCGGCGGCTACGACGCGACCGGGCACGGCAACTCCGTACCTCGCTTCCACATCACCTGGGGCACCGGACCCGGCGTCGTCGCCCCCTTCGAGCGCCGGGTGCGCGCCGCGGCCGCCCGCGGCCTGGTCGACCTGCGGTTCCGGCACCGGGTCACCGGGCTCTCGCGCAGCGCGGGCGCCGTCGACACCGTCACCGGGGAGGTGCTGGAGGCGAGCCGCGCCGAGCGGGGCACGGCCAGCAGCCGCGAGGTGACCGGTTCCTTCGAGCTGCGCGCCCAGGCCGTGATCATCACCTCCGGCGGCATCGGCGGCAACCACGACCTCGTACGGGCCAACTGGCCCGAGCGGCTGGGCTCCCCGCCCGAGCGGATGATCTCCGGGGTCCCCGCGCACGTGGACGGCAAGATGCTCGGCGTCGCGGAGGCCGCGGGCGGCCACCTCATCAACCGCGACCGGATGTGGCACTACACCGAGGGCATCGAGAACTGGAACCCGATCTGGCCCCGGCACGGCATCCGCATCCTGCCCGGCCCCTCGTCGCTCTGGTTCGACGCCCGCGGACGGCGGCTGCCGGTCCCGCTCTTCCCCGGCTTCGACACCCTCGGCACCCTCGAACACATCATGCGGACCGGATACGACTACACCTGGTTCGTCCTCACGCAGAAGATCATCGAGAAGGAGTTCGCGCTCTCCGGCTCCGAGCAGAACCCGGACCTGACGGGCAAGAGCGTGCGCGATGTGCTGGGGCGCGGGCGGGCCGGGGCGCCGGGGCCGGTGCGGGCGTTCATGGACCACGGCGCCGACTTCATCGTCGAACGCTCGCTGCCCGCCCTCGTACGGCGGATGAACGCGCTCACCAAGGAGCCGCTCATCGACGAGGCCGAGCTGCGCCGCGAGATCGTGGCCCGGGACCGCGAGATCGCCAACCCCTACACCAAGGACCTCCAGGTCACCGCCCTGCGCGGGACCCGCAAGTACATCGCCGACCGCCTCATCCGTACCGCCGCCCCGCACCGCATCCTCGACCCCAAGGCGGGCCCGCTGATCGCCGTGCGGCTCAACATCCTCACCCGCAAGACCCTGGGCGGGCTGGAGACGGACCTGTCGTCGCGGGTGCTGACGGAGGGCGGGGAGCCGCTGCCCGGCGTCTACGCGGCCGGTGAGGCGGCGGGCTTCGGCGGCGGTGGCGTGCACGGCTACCGGTCGCTGGAGGGCACCTTCCTGGGCGGCTGCCTCTTCTCGGGGCGGACGGCGGGACGCGCGGCGGCCCGGGCGGTGTCGTAGCCCGGCTCGGCTCCCGGGCGCGTTCAGATCTGACGGAAGTCTGACGAAAAGCCACAGACAATGGCGCGCCACGCCACCCGGTGGTCTCATCAGGGCATGGATGACGCAACCCCCGGCGACGACGAGCACGGCGACGGCCGCGGCGCACCGGTCGGCCGCCGCATCCTGCTCGGCATGCTCGGCCTCGGCGCCGCCGGGATGGCCGTCGCGCCCTGGGCGCAGCGCGGGCTGGAGAGCGCGCTCGGCGCGGTGGCCGACAAGGACCCCACCGGGGTCACCGGACTGCTCCCCAACGGCGGCGGGTTCCGGTACTACTCGGTGACCTCCTCCGTCCCGCACAAGGACGACACGAACTACCGCCTCACCGTGGGCGGGCTCGTCGACAAGCCCGCCGACTACCGGCTCGCCGAGCTGCGCGCGCTCCCGCAGGCCCGGCTCGTCCGCGACGTCCAGTGCGTCACCGGGTGGCGGGTGCCGAAGACGCCCTTCGAGGGGGTGCGGCTGTCCACGCTGCTGGACGCCGCCGGGGTGAGCCCGCGCGCCAAGGCGGTCCGGTTCACCTGCTTCGACGGCGCGTACTCCGAGAGCCTCACCCTCGACCAGGCGCGCCGGCCGGACGTCCTGGTGGCGCTGCGGATGCGGGACGAGCCGCTGGGCCACGCGCACGGCGGCCCGGTCCGGCTCTACGTCGCGCCCATGTACTTCTACAAGTCGGCGAAGTGGCTCTCCGGCATCACCGTCACCGACGAGGTGCGCCCCGGCTACTGGGAGGACCGCGGGTACGACGTGGACGGCTGGGTCGGCAAGTCGAACGGACGCGACGATGCCCCCACTGTCTGAGACCACCGCGGCCCCGGCCGCCACCGCGCGCCGGGTGCGCCGCTTCACGCCCGCCGAGCGCTGGATCCACCGCACGACGGCCGCCCTGGTGGGCGTGTGCGTGGTGAGCGCGGCCTGTCTGTACGTGCCCGCCCTGGCCCAACTCGTGGGCCGCCGCGCCCTCGTGGTCACCGTCCACGAGTGGACCGGCATCCTGACGCCCGTCCCGGTCCTCGCCGGTCTCGCCTCGCGCGCGTTCCGGGCCGATCTGGGCCGTCTCAACCGCTTCGGGCCGCACGACCGCCGCTGGCTGCGGGCCGCGCTGCGCCGCGACCCCAGCCGTGCGGAGCGCCCGGCGGGCAAGTTCAACGCGGGCCAGAAGGTGTACGCCGCCTGGACCGCGGGCGCGATGCTGGTGATGGCGGCCACCGGGTCGCTGATGTGGTTCACCGGTCTGGCCCCGCTGATGTGGCGCACCGGCGCCACGTTCGTCCACGACTGGCTGGCGCTGGCCGTCGGGGTCGTGGTGATCGGGCACATCGGGAAGGCGCTCGCCGATCCGGAGGCGCGGCGCGGGATGCGCACCGGGCGGGTCGACCCGGAGTGGGCGGCCCGCGAGCATCCGCTGTGGCGCACGGAGGACGCCGACCACCACGACGCCGACCACCACGCCGACCACGAACGCGACGTCCACTGAACCGACGGCACGCGGTGCCATGATGCGTCGCATGCGCGAGAAAGATCCAAGAAAGTCGGTCATGCGGCGATTGGTGACGGTCGCCGCATGTGGTGTGGTGGCGATGGTGGTGCCGCTGAGCGGATGTCAGCTGTCCGACTCCCCACCGCGGCGGGGCGGGCTCTGGGTGAACCCGGACGGCCCGGCCGCCCGCCATGTCCGTGAGCGGGAGGAAGGGAAGAACGGCAGCGAGCACGAGAACAAGAGCAGGGACGCCGCCCTGATCGACCGGATCGCACGGCAGCCGGTCGCCGAATGGCTCGGCCCGCAGCCCCCTCGCGAACGGGTGCGCTCCATCACCGAATCCGCGGCCCGGACCGGCACCACCCCGGTGCTGGTCGCCTACAACATCCCGCACCGGGACTGCGGCGGACACTCGGCGGGCGGCGCGGCGAACGGCGCGGCCTACCGGAGGTGGATCGAGCAGGTCGCGCTCGGCATCGGTGACCGGAAGGCGCTGGTCGTGCTGGAGCCCGACGCGGTGGCGCAGGTCGTCGACCGCTGCGTGCCCCGCCGCGTGGTCGGCCCCCGGCTGGCCCTGCTGCGCGACGCGGTCGCCGCGTTCGCCGCACTGCCCCGCGTACGGGTGTATCTGGACGCCGGGCACGCGGGCTGGATCAAGAACCCCGCCCGGCTGATGGTGCCGCTGCTCAAGAGCGGCATCGAGCAGGCGGACGGCTTCTCCCTGAACGTCGCCAACTTCCAGCGCACCGGCCGCACCAAGCGGTACGGCCACCGGCTGTCCAGGGCGGTCGGCGGGGCGCACTTCGTCATCGACACCAGCCGCAACGGCAACGGCCCGCTGCGGCGCCGGGGCGCGACCCGGCACGGGGTCCGGTCGGCGGAAGCCTGGTGCAACCCGCCGGGGCGGGCGCTGGGCGAGCCGCCGAGCACCCACACCGGGGACCGGCTGGTGGACGCGTACCTGTGGATCAAGCGGCCCGGCGAATCCGACGGGACGTGCAACGGCGGGCCCCCGGCGGGCCGCTGGTGGCCCGAGTACGCGCTCGGGCTGGCCCGGAACGCACACGGCCCGGGCCACCGTCACCCGCATGGCCCGGGCCGCCACTGAGGGCCGGCGTCTCGGTATTACAGGGCGCACACCGCGTCCGAGTCCTTCGCCGGGGTGCACGGGCCCGGGCTGTCCGCACGCGCGGTCGGTACGGCCGGCGCCGCCACCGGGCGGCGCCGGCCCCGCACCACCCCGCCGTACCAG
>NZ_RIBZ01000628.1:0-5017 GCF_003721215.1 Streptomyces botrytidirepellens | reverse complement strand
GGCGAGGAGCTGCTGGCCGCGGCCCGGACCCGGGTCAGCGAGGCGCAGGCCGAGGCGCAGCGGCTGGTCGAGGAGGCCGAACAGCACGCGGCGGACCTGGTGTCGGCCGCCGAGCAGCACGCCCAGTCCGTACGGGACTCGGTCGCGGGGCTCCACGAGCAGGCCGAGTCGGAGATCACCGGGCTGCGGCAGGCGGCCGAGCACGCGGCGGAGCGCACCCGGACCGACGCCCAGGAGGAGGCCGACCGGGTCCGCGCGGACGCGTACGCGGAGCGGGAGCGCGCCTCCGTCGACGCCTCCCGGGTGCGGCGTGCGGCGCACGAGGAGGCGGAGGCCGCCAAGTCGCTCGCGGAGCGCACGGTCGCGGAGGCGATCGCCGAGGCGGAGCAGCTGGGCGCGCGCTCGCGCGACGACGCCAACCGGCGCCGCTCCGAGGCCGCGGAGCAGGCGGACCGGCTGCTCGGCGAGGCGAACCACGAGGCCGAGCGGCTGCGCGCGGAGGCCAACGCGACGCTGGACGAGGCGCGCAGGAGCGCCAACAAGACCCGCGCGGAGGCCGCCGAGCAGGCCGACACGCTGGTCAGCGGCGCGACGGACGAGGCCCAGCGGATCGTCGCCGAGGCCACCGCGCGGTCGCAGGCACTGCGTACGGAGGCGGCGGACGCGCGGGCGACCGCGGAGCAGGACGCGGCGCGCACCCGGGCGCAGGCCCGCAGCGACGCCAACAACATCCGCTCGGAGGCGGCGGCCCAGGCCGACCGGCTGGTCACCGAGGCGTCGAACGAGGCGGACCGGCTGCTGTCGGAGGCCGGTGCGGAGGCCGAGCGACTGCGCACCGAGGCCGCGGAGACGGTCGGTTCGGCGCAACAGCACGCGCAGCGCACCCGCGCCGAGTCCGAGCGGGTCGCGGCCGACGCGGCGGCCGAGGCGGAGCGCATCCGCACCGAGGCGCAGAACGAGGCCGACCGGCTGGTCGACCAGGCGCGCGAGGACGCCAACAAGCGCCGCTCCGACGCGGCCGAGCAGGCGGACCGGCTGGTCACCGAGTCCGCGGCGGAGGCCGAGCGGCTCACCACGGAGGCCCAGGAGTCCGCGCTCCAGGCGACGGCCGCGGCCGAGGAGCAGGCGGACGTCATGGTGGGCGCCGCCCGCCAGGAGGCCGAGCGGCTGGTGGCCGAGGCCACCGCGCAGGCCAATGGCCTGGTGGAGAAGGCCCGTACGGACTCCGACACGATGCTGGGCGAGGCCCGCGGCGACGCGACGGCCATCCGGGAGCGCGCCGAGGAGCTGCGGGCGACGACCGCGGCCGAGGTGGAGGAGCTGCACGAGCGGGCCCGCCGGGAATCCGCGGAGCAGATGAAGGCGACCGGCGAGCGGGTCGACAAGCTCGTCGCGGCGGCGACCGCGCAGCTGATGAAGGCCGAGGAGAAGGCGAAGTCGCTGGTCTCGGAGGCCGAGACCGAGGCGAGCCGGGTGCGGATCCAGGCGGTGAAGAAGGCCGAGGGGCTGCTGAAGGAGGCCGAGCAGAAGCGGCTCGAGGCCGAGAAGGACGCCGAGCGCACCAAGTCCGAGGCGACGGCGGAGGCGAAGGAGATCGTCGACGAGGGCAAGCGCGAGCTGGAGCTGCTCAAGCGCCGCCGCGAGGACATCAACGCCGAAATCACCCGTGTCCAGGACGTGCTGGAAGCGTTGGAGTCTTTCGAGACCCCCGCGTCGGGCGGCGCGGGCGGCAAGGACAACGGCGGAGTGAAGACGGCGGCGGGAGCGGGAGCGACCCGGTCGAGTGGAAAGCGGTCCGATGGGTAGGGGAACACGGTCCGACGGCTAGTCGCACAGGGCGTGTCGTGTCCGTATCATCCCGACGAGTGACAAGGTCTCCGTCTTACGTCCACTCAAAAGGCTGGACATTCTCCAGATCAAACGGACGTTGACTCGATGACACGCCGTTCGGCCCCCTAGGATTTGCTCTATCACCTCACCGGTCTCTTTCGACAGGAACCCCATGAGCGACACTTCCTCCCCCTTCGGCTTCGAGCTCGTGCGGCGTGGGTACGACCGCGGTCAGGTGGACGACCGCATTACCAAGCTCATCGCCGACCGTGACAGCGCACTGTCCCGCATCACCTCGCTCGAGAAGCGCATCGAGGAGCTGCACCTCGAAACGCAGAACGCTCAGGCCCAGATCAACGACGCGGAGCCGTCCTACGCGGGACTCGGCGCCCGCGTCGAGAAGATCCTCCGCCTCGCCGAGGAAGAGGCGAAGGACCTGCGCGAGGAGGCCCGCCGGGCCGCCGAACAGCACCGCGAGCTGGCCGAGTCCTCCGCCCAGCAGGTCCGCAACGACGCCGAGGCGTTCGCCGCCGACCGCAAGGCCAAGGCCGAGGACGAGGGCGCGCGGATCGTCGAGAAGGCGAAGGGCGAAGCCACCACGCTGCGTCAGGAGGCGCAGAAGGACGCGCAGTCCAAGCGCGAGGAGGCGGACTCCCTCTTCGAGGAGACCCGCGCCAAGGCCGCGCAGGCCGCCGCCGACTTCGAGACGAACCTGGCCAAGCGCCGCGAGCAGTCCGAGCGCGATCTGGCCTCCCGTCAGGCCAAGGCCGAGAAGCGGCTCGCGGAGATCGAGCACCGCGCCGAGCAGCTGCGCCTGGAGGCCGAGAAGCTGCGCACCGACGCCGAGCGCCGGGCCCGTCAGACGGTGGAGACCGCCCAGCGCCAGGCCGAGGACATCGTGGCCGACGCGAACGCCAAGGCGGACCGCATCCGCAGCGAGTCCGAGCGCGAGCTGGCGGCGCTGACCAACCGCCGCGACAGCATCAACGCCCAGCTGACCAACGTCCGCGAGATGCTGGCCACGCTGACCGGCGCCGCAGTGGCCGCCGCCGGGAACCCGGGCGAGGAAGAGGCCGTCAACCGCGGCGTCCCGGCCCAGCAGACCCGGTGACGCTCGGTCACGGCTTAGCGCTCCGTGCCCCGTGCCGCCAGCAGTAGCGGCGCGGGGCACGCGCATGTCGTGCGCCGCTCGGCGCCGGAGGCCGCCCGTCGCGGCGCCCGGCCCTCGCGTAGCCTCGGCAGGGTGGATGACCGCAGGGTGGATGACCGCAGGGTGGATGACCTCAGCCTCGCCGCGCTCGGGTTCGGCGACGTGCCCGCCGAAGCGCCGCTCACCTACCCCGGGCGGCCCGTCACCACGCCCACGCTCCTCACCGGCGGCGAGCTGCACCCCCTCGATCTGACGCTGCTGGAGCGGTACCGGCAGCGGCACCCGGTCATCGCGGTCGGGTCCAACGCCTCCCCCGCCCAGCTGCACCACAAGCTCAGCCGGCCCGGGCACCCCGCCACCGTGCCGATGGTGCCGGTGCTGGTGCACGGCATCGCGGTCGGCTGCTCGGCGCACATCGGGCGGTACGGGTACGTCGCCTCCGCCCCGTACGGCGACGCCGCCGCCCGCACGCCCCTCGTCGTCAGCTGGCTCGACGACGCGCAGCTCGACGCCGTGGACCGCACCGAGGTGCCCAACTACCAGCGGGCCCGGCTGCCCGGGGCGGAGTTCCCGATGGTGCTGCCGTCCGGGGAGCGGCTGGACGCGGCGTACCTCTACGTCAGCACGCACGGCGTGCTCACCGCGCCCGGCGACGGCGGGCGGCCCCTGCCGGGCGGCGGCGACCAGAGTGCGCTGCTGGCCCGGCTGCTCGCCTCCTCCGCGCGGCTGCGGGACCTCCTCGGCCCCGACCCCGCCGCCTGGGTCGGCCGGGCGGGCGCCGACGCGGCGGTGCGGACCGCGGGCACCCGGCTGTTCCACGACGAGGGCTGGGCCCGGCCCCGGGGTCACGATCCGCTCTCAACCCTGCTTTCACGGGAACCGTAATCAGGCCGTTAAGCTCCTAAGTCTCACGGGGGGCGAGGCGCCCCGACCCATTCGCACGAGGGGCGGAGCATGATCGAGGCAGTCGGCCTGACGAAACGCTACGGCGACAAGACAGCCGTGTACAACCTGTCGTTCCAGGTGCGGCCGGGCGCCGTCACGGGCTTCCTGGGGCCGAACGGTTCCGGCAAGTCGACGACGATGCGCATGATCCTCGGGCTCGACGAACCCACCGCGGGACACGTCACGGTCGGCGGCTATCCCTTCCGCAAGCTGCCCAACGCCCCGCGCCAGGTCGGCGCGCTCCTGGACGCCAAGGCCGTGCACGGCGGCCGCAGCGCCCGCCAGCACCTGCTGTGCCTGGCCCAGCTGTCCGGTATCCCGGCCCGCCGGGTGGACGAGGTGCTGGGCGTGGTCGGCCTCCAGAACGTCGCCCGCAAGCGCTCCAAGGGCTTCTCGCTCGGCATGGGCCAGCGCCTGGGCATCGCGGCCGCGCTGCTCGGCGACCCGCAGGTGCTGCTCTTCGACGAGCCGGTCAACGGTCTGGACCCCGAGGGCATCCTGTGGGTCCGCAACCTCATGAAGCAGCTGGCCTCCGAGGGGCGCACGGTCTTCGTCTCCAGCCACCTCATGAGCGAGATGGCGCTCACCGCCGACCAGCTGATCGTGATCGGCCGCGGGCAGCTGCTCGCGGACATGAGCGTCAAGGACTTCATCTCGTACAACTCGGCGGACTTCGCCCGGGTCCGCACCCCCGACGGCGAACCGCAGCAGCGCGAGAAGCTGACCGCCGCGCTGAGCGAGGCCGGGGGCCAGGTGCTGCCGGAGCAGGACGGCGCCCTGCGGGTGACCGGGCTGCCGCTGCCGCGCATCAGCGACCTGGCGCACACGGCGGACGTCCGGCTGTGGGAGCTGTCCCCGCACCAGGCGTCGCTGGAGGAGGCGTACATGCGGATGACGCAGGGCGCCGTGGACTACCGCTCGACGGCCGACCAGCGGGCCGGGCTCCAGCAGGCGGCCGGCGCGTACGGCCCGCAGGGCGGGGCGTACGGCTACGCGCCGGGCGTACCGGGGCAGCCGCCCGGGCCGTACTCGCCCGGGACCGTGATGCCGGGGTACGCCGAGCCGCCCGCCCCGCCGCAGGGCGCCGTTCCG
>NZ_RIBZ01000626.1:0-5005 GCF_003721215.1 Streptomyces botrytidirepellens | reverse complement strand
CAGCCGGGCGGCCAGGGAGCCGAGCGCCCCGCGCGCCTCCGGGGACGGGCGCGGTCCCGCCGCCGCCAGCTCCGCACCGTCCGGCCCGTACAGCACCGCCCACCCGCCCAGGTGCCGTGCCAGGAGCCGCAGCACGGCCGGTACCGGATGGGGCCGCGCGGCGGCGGCCGCGAGCGACTGCTGCACTTCCGTGATCCGCCGCAGCTCCTGGTGGCGGCGCTCGGCCATCGCGTCCCACACGGCGCTCGCGACGGCCGTGAACGTCGTCTCCCGCGGCACCTCCACCAGCGGCAGCCCGTGCCGGTCGCACGCCTCGATCAGCGCCCGCGGCACCTCCTGGTGCACCGGCGCGATGCCGAAACCCAGCGCCGTGGCGCCCGCCTCGACCGTACGGGCCACATAGCGGTCCCAGTACGCGTCCGTCGCCTCCGGGCCGTGCACCCCGGCGCTGAGCAGCAGTTCGCCGCCCAGCAGATACGGAACGGGGTCCTCCATCTCGCTCGTGTGCACGAGGTACACCGGCGCCTCCCCGCACGGCCCGGCGACCTGCCGCAGCCCCAGGCCGGGGTGGTCCAGCAGGACGGCCAGAGGCACGGGAACTGTCGGCGGCATGGCCTTTTCCTCCATCCCGGGAACCGTGAGTGGAGGAAACGTACACTTCCCGGCCTCTTCGGCGACACCCTAAGGTCGCGGTCACCGTCCCCGCCGTGAGGAGCCCCACCATGACCGCTGTCGACTACACGGTGATCGTCGTCTATCTCGCGGGCATGCTCGCCCTCGGCTGGTGGGGCATGCGCCGCACCACGTCGACCAGCGACTTCCTGGTCGCGGGCCGCCGTCTGGGCCCCGCCATGTACTCCGGGACGATGGCCGCGATCGTGCTCGGCGGCGCCTCCACCATCGGCGGCGTCGGCCTCGGCTACCAGTACGGGCTCTCGGGCGCCTGGATGGTCCTCACCATCGGCCTCGGCCTGCTCGCCCTGTCCGTCTTCTTCTCGGCGCGCATCGCCCGCCTCAAGGTCTACACGGTCAGCCAGATGCTGGACCTGCGCTACGGCGGGTCCTCCGGGCTGATCTCGGGCATCGTCATGTGGGCGTACACCCTGATGCTCGCGGTCACCTCGACCATCGCGTACGCCACCATCTTCGACGTGATCTTCGGTCTCGACCGCGTCGTGGCGATCGTGCTCGGCGGGGCCATCGTGATCTGCTACTCCACGCTCGGCGGCATGTGGTCGATCACGCTCACCGACATGGTGCAGTTCGTCGTGAAGACCGTCGGCGTGCTGCTCCTCCTGCTGCCGATCGCCGTCGTCAAGGCGGGCGGCTTCGCCGCGATGAAGTCCGAACTGCCGCCGAGCTACTTCTCCCCCATGGGCATCGGCGCCCAGACGGTCTTCACCTACGTGCTCATCTACTCCTTCGGCATGCTCATCGGCCAGGACATCTGGCAGCGCGTCTTCACCGCCCGCGACGACAAGGTCGCCCGCGTCGGCGGCACCGCGGCCGGGACGTACTGTCTGGCGTACGCGGTCGCCGGAGCGGTCATCGGTACGGCGGCGAAGACCCTCTACCCCCACCTCGGCGCCCCCGACGACGCGTTCGCGACCATCGTCAAGGACGCGCTTCCCATCGGCGTCAAGGGGCTCGTCCTGGCGGCGGCCCTGTCCGCGGTGATGTCGACGTCCTCCGGCGCCCTCATCGCCTGCGCCACGGTCGCGAACAACGACATCTGGGCCCGCCTCCGGGGCCGCCCCGCCAACGCCTCGCACGACGAGGTCGCGGGCAACCGCCTCTTCATCCTCGTCATGGGCGTCACGGTGGTCGGCATCTCCATCGCGCTGAACAATGTCGTCGAGGCGCTGACCGTCGCCTACAACGTGCTGGTCGGCGGGCTCCTGGTGCCGATCCTGGGCGGCCTGCTGTGGAAGCGCGGCACGGGCGCGGGAGCGCTGGCGTCGGTGGCCGTGGGCGGTACGACGGTGATCGGGCTGATGCTCTGGAAGGGCGTCCTCGCCAGCGAGCCCATCTACATCGGCCTGCTGGCCTCGCTCGTGGCGTACGTGGCGGTGAGCCTGGCCACGAAGCCGACGGACGCGGCGGTCCTGGACGCCTGGCACCGCCGCCTGGCCGGTGACCCGGCCCCCGAACCCGCCCCCACCCCGGCGAACGCGTAATCCCCACACCACCACCAGGAAAGGGCACCCCCCATGCGCACCGCACCGCGCGAGCGCCACGGCGGCGATCTCGTCGTCGAATCCCTCACCGCGCTCGGCGCGACCACCGTCTTCGGGCTCCCCGGGCAGCACGCGCTGGGCGCCTTCGACGCCCTGCGCCGCTCCGGCCTCGACTACGTGGGCCTGCGCGTGGAGAACAACGCGGGGTTCGCGGCCGACGCCTTCGCCCGCGTCACCGGCTCCGTCGCCCCGCTGCTGGTGTCCACCGGCCCCGGCGCGCTCATGACGCTGGCGGCGCTCCAGGAGTCGGCCGCGGCGTCCGCGCCGGTGCTGGGGATCGGCAGCCAGGTGCCCACCCCGGGGCTCGGCGGCGGCCGTAAGGGATATCTGCATGAACTGGCCGACCAGAAGGCGTCGTTCCGCGACATCGTCAAGTCCGTCCACACGGTCCGCGCGGCCTCGCAGATCCCGTCCGCCCTCGCCGCCGCGTGGGCGTCCGCCCTGGAGGCACCGGCGGGCCCGGTGTGGCTGGAGATCCCGCAGGACGTCCTGCTGGCCCCCACCTCCGTACCGCCCGTCACCTCTCTGACGGCGACCCCGCGCCCCCTGCCACCCCGGCTCGAACTGATGGAACAAGCCGCACACCTCCTGAGCACGGCCGAGCGCCCGGTGATCCTCGCCGGAGGCGGGGTCGTCCGCGCGGGGGCGTGCGAGGAACTGCGCACGCTGGCCGAGCGCCTGGACGCCCCCGTGGCCACGACGTTCGGCGGGAAGGGCGCGTTCCCCTGGGACCATCCCCTCTCCCTCCGGTCCTGGCTGGAGGACCGGCACACGACCGACCTGCTGGAGGACGCGGACGTCCTGCTCGTGGTCGGCTCGGGGCTCGGCGAACTCTCGTCCAACTACCACACGTTCCGGCCCCGCGGTCAGGTCATCCAGATCGAGGCCGACCTCGGCAAGCTGGAGTCCAACCACCCGGCCCTCGGCATCCACGCCGACGCGGGGCCCGCCCTGACCGCCCTGGCGGGCGAGGTCACCCCCCGCCCGCAGAAGACCGGCGCCGAGACCGCGGCCGTCCTGCTGGATCGCGTACGGCGGCGGATCGCGGCGCAGGACCTGGACCTGGAGCAGCAGGTGCTGGGCGCCGTGCGGGAGGCCCTGCCCGATGACGCGCCCAGCTTCTGGGACATGACGATCCTCGCGTACTGGGCCTGGTCCGCGTTCGACCCGCGCGCGGGCGCGATGCACTCCGCCCAGGGCGCGGGCGGCCTCGGCTACGGGCTTCCGGCCGCGCTGGGGGCCGCCACCGCGGACCGTACGAAGCCGGTGCTGGCCGTGTCGGGCGACGGCGGGGCCATGTACTCGATCGCCGAACTCGCCACCGCGCGCCAGTACGACCTGCCGGTGACCTGGCTGATCGTGGACGACGGCGGCTACGGGATCCTGCGCGAGTACATGACGGACGCGTTCGGCGAGGCGACGGCCACCGAACTGGCCCGCCCGGACTTCGTCGCGCTCGCCGAGTCCTTCGGCGTGCCGGCCGTGCGGACGGCACCCGACCGGCTGCGCACCGACCTGGCGGCGGCGCTGGCCGCCCCGGGCCCCTCGGTCGTCGTCCTCCCCGCCGTCCTGCGCATGTTCGCGCCCACCCACCTCGGAGAACCGCACCAGGGCTGATCGGAGGAACCCGGCCCGCCCCCGGCCGAGCCTCAGGCGCGGGCCCCGGCAGGAGTCCTTACCGTGCCAGTGACCCATTGGCTCCGGCCTCGTTCACCCCGGCGGGGGAACGAGACGATCGCAGGTAAGGCGAGGTGCTCTGGATGGTGGCTCCGCCGGACAACGACGTGCTCCGGGCACGCACCCTGTCGTACGCCCATGACGGCTCGCCCGCCCTCGCCAGTGTCTCCGTCGGTGCCCGCGAGGGCGAGATCCTGGCGGTGACCGGCCCCCGGGGCTGCGGGAAGACCACGCTCCTGAAGTGTCTGTCGGGCCAGCTCGTCCCGGACGACGGAGAGGTGTGGTTCAACGACACCGCCGTGCACTCCCTCACCCCCCTGAGCCGCGAGCGGCTGTGGCGCGACCACTTCGGCTGGATCGACACCGAACCGCAGCTCGTGCCGGAGCTGACCGGGTGGGAGAACGCGGCGCTGCCGCTGATGCTGCGCGGCGCCGGGCGGCGCGCCGCGAAGAGCGCGGCGTGCGAGTGGCTGGAGCGGCTCGACGTCGCGGAGTGCGCGGGGGTGCGCCCCGGCGCGCTGCTCCAGTCGCAGCGTCAGCGGGTCGCGATCGCGCGGGCGCTGGCGCCGGCGCCCAGTGTGCTGTTCGCGGACGAGCCCACCGCGCCGCTGCACCGCGCCGACCGCGCCCAGGTGCTGCGTACGCTCACCTCGGCGGCGCGGACGCACGGCATCACCGTCGTCCTCGCCACCCAGGACCCGGAGGTGGCCACGCTCGCCGACCGCACCGTGACGCTGCTGGACGGCCGCCTGGTGGACTCGGCGGCGTCCCCCGACGCGGAGGGCATCGCGGCGTGCTCAGCCTCCGCCTAGCCCGCGGCTCCCATCCGCTGGTCCTGCTGCGACGGTCACTGGTGGCCGTCGCGGCGGCGGGCGCGAGTTTTCTGCTGCTGACCGCCCTGGGGTTCGCGGCGAGCCACCCGGCCGACCCCGACGGGGCGCTCGCGCGGCTGCTGTGGTGCGTCGTCCCGCTGGCCGCGACCGTGCAGCTGGCGATGTCCGTCGCCCGGGCCGACCCGAGCACCCGCCCGGGGGCGGGGTTCGCCGCGGCCGGGCTCGGACCGGCCCGGCTGGCGCTGCTGGCGGGCGTCG